>JASFLR010000176.1:0-6516 GCA_050117995.1 Anaerolineae bacterium | reverse complement strand
CCAGGAGTGGCTGCCAGTGGCTTTTTTGGTCTATGATCGGCAGGCTGACTCGGTCGCCATCCGTGACATGCGCGGGGTACCAGGTGTTGAGGATGATGTGGATCACGTTACCATCAGCCCGCTGGGAACCTACTTCCTCGCCTCCTTTGACCGGGCCTGCGAGCACGGGCGCATGGGGAGCGACGGAGAGCCCTGCGGCCTGATGGTCTACGATCGCGATCTGAGCAATGGCAGGGGGTTGTTGAGGATTATCGGGCACTACGATGCTGCTCTGGATGCCACGGGTCGCGAGGTGATTGTCTATCAGGATATTGACACCGATCAGATCTCCATGCTCGACCTGGCGAGCGGCTTGGTGACACCGCTGTGGGACATCGATTTTAGCCACACAGGTATTGGCTTTCACTTCTCGGGGCTGGCATACGACCGGCATGGTTGGGCCCTGGTGTCCACCCACGACGATGATGCGGGGTCGTACACTTGGATGGACGATCAGGTTCTTGTGGTCGAGCTGAAGGCCGGCGGGCGTGTGGCGCGGCTGGCGCACACTCATTCCCTGGTGGACGATGAGCAGGAGGTGGACTACTGGGCTGAGCCCCATGCCAGCGCCAATTCTGACCTTACTCGCATCGTTTTTGGGACGAACTGGGGCCGGTCGGGCAGCGGCCTGGTGGAGATGTTCCTGATCGCGCTGCCGCCGGACTGGACCGAGTGGCTTGCCGCGCCGTAGGCAGGCACAACTCGCGCCACCAGTGTGCTGGCCCAGTCGATAGATACACCCGCCGAGTAGGAATCTCCTCGGCTGGATCAGTAACCAACGGCGCAGCCATCCTTTCTTGGATCGGAGGCGCCCCAGAGCACTCCGCTGTCTGCATCCCTGGCGATGATATCTCCGCTGCCAAAGCCAGGCGCAAAGGTGGTCTCTGGATGAACGTCGTGGCCCATTGCCGAGAGCGCCTTTCGCGTTTTGAAGGGCACGCCTGTTTCGATGGCAACTCGTAGCCCACCCCGCTGGTCAACCCGAAACCGCGGAGCATCCAGGGCGGCCTGTGGATTCATGCCATAGTCGACCAGGTTGGACAACACCTGAAGGTGCCCCTGAGGTTGCATGAACCCGCCCATCACGCCAAAGCTGAGCCACAGTTGTCCCTGCCGCAGGGCCATGGCGGGAATGATTGTATGGTACGGTCGCTTGCCCCCGTCGAGCGCATTGGGATGGCCTTCCTCCAGGGTGAAACAGGCTCCCCGATTCTGCAGACATATGCCTGTGCCCGGAACCACCAGCCCAGATCCAAAGCCGTAGTACAGGCTGTTGATGAAGGAAACGGCGTTCCCCTTGCCGTCGACGACGGTCAGGTAGACGGTATCCTTATGCTCGGGCAGACCAGGGCTGATGACATTGAGGGCGCTATCGGGTTGGATCTGGGCGCGCCGCTGGGATGCATAGTCGCTGGATAGCAGGCCAGCAACGGGCACGTCGACTACAGCAGGGTCGGCTACGTATCGGGCTGCGTCGGCCATGCCCATGCGCATGGCTTCGATCATCACGTGCCATCGCGCGGGGTCAAAGTAGTCCCAGTCGGCCAGATCGTAACCCTCGACGACGTTGAGGGCCAGCAGCGCGGCAAGACCCTGTCCATTTGGGGGATGTTCCAGCACCTCCACATCACGATAGGTTATGCGGATGGGGGTCTCCCAGGTCGCCGTGTGCTTCACTAGGTCCGCGGAGGTCAGATAGCCGCCAATCGACTGGACGTGGTTGGCGATCCGTTCAGCCAGTTCCCCTTCATAGATTGCCCAGGCGCCATCCTGCCCGACGATGCGAAAGGTGCGGGCCAGGTCGGGTTGGCGGTGGATCTGCCCAGGTTGGGGGGCAGGCAAATAGACTCGGGCCGCCTCCCTGTCCGCAGATAGCTTTTTTTGCGAACGCTGCCAGCCTGCGCTAATGCGCTCGCTGACTGGAAAACCGGTCTCGGCGGCGTGAATGGCAGGGGCGAGGCAATCCGCCAGCGTTGCGGTGCCAAATCGCTCGAGCAGCGCCTCCCAGCCGCTGGCTGCGCCAGGCACGGTCACAGGCAGAGGGCCTGTGAGGGGGATTGCATCAAGACCCAGGCGCTGTGCCTCGTCCAGGGTGAAGGCGGCGGGAGCACGGCCGCTGCCGTTCAGGGCAGTGACTTTGCCGGTGCTGGCCTCGTAGATGAGGGCAAAGCAATCGCCGCCGATGCCGGTGGACATGGGCTCGACGACGTTGAGCATGGCAGCAACAGTCACGGCCGCGTCGGCGGCATTGCCGCCGTCGAGCAGCATGCGCAATCCTGCCATGGCAGCCAACGGTTGGCTGGTGGCCACCATACCCCCCCGGGCCAGGACCGCAGAACGACGCGATGGAAAGTGCAATGCTCTCATCTGTCCTCTTCTCCCATTCCTGTCTATTTGACCGTGGCTAGTGGGTTTGCTTCAGTCACGGATCTGGATATTCCATGGGGCCAGGGCGTAGATCCCTTCGCGCAGCATTGATCCAAGACCGTCTAGCCAGGCACCAACCTCGGCGGGCGAGGCTTGCGCCAGGTGAGTGTGTTTTGGAGCCGTGACATCGACCAGAGGGGCATACCGTTTGGGAGACACCTCCGCGAGCTGGCGGGCCCTTTCGGCAGCATCGTGCAGATCACCAAGTGCATCAACCAAGCCACGCTTAAGGGCCTGCTCGCCTGTCCACACGCGCCCGCGAGCGATGGCCTCCACCTCGTCCTCCAATAGGGAACGACCCCGGGCGACCCGGTCCTTGAAGCGGGCATAACCGATGCCAATGTTGGCCCGCAACTTTGCACGTTCTTCGTCACTAAAGGGTACGGCGTCGGCGTACATCCCGGCAGCTCTGCCCCGGGAGACGCTTTCGCGGCCGATCTCTAACTTGTCATAAAGACCTGCCGCAATCAGCTTGCCGCCCCAGATGCCGATCGAGCCGGTGAGCGTTGTGGGCTGGGCAAAGATCTCGCTGGCTGGCGCAGAGACGTAGTAGCCTCCAGATGCAGCGCGGTTGCTCATATATACGACAAGGGGCTTTTTCTCGCGCAGGTTAGCAGCCTCGCGCCAGATCAGGTCCGAGGCCATGGCTGAGCCTCCAGGCGAGTCCACGTGCAGAATGACGGCAGCTATGGCTTTGTCCCGTGCAGCGGCCCGCAGTTGCTGGACCAGTGTGTCTGAGCCTGCCTGGGCGGGTGGCAGCGGAAGAGGGATGGGGACAGGGATTGGCGAGCGTTGGCTGGACCCCTGGACGATGGTGCCCACTACAGAGATCACGCCGATGGCCCGTCTGCTGCGCCAGCGACGAGGCTGCACTAGCCGGCGGCGGGCAGCCGACCAGGCTGCCAGGGTTGCGGGCTCTTCCTGGGTGCCCAGGCGATGCGGCACTTCATCTTCGTAGCACACATCGTCGATCAATCCGGCATCAGATGCCTGTGACGCTGTCATGGGGGCCTCGTCAAATAAGCTGCGGACTACCTCCTCTGACATGTCGCGACCCTGTGCTACAGTCGCTGTGATCTCATTGTAGAGCGAATCGAGCAAAGACTCCAGCATCTCCCGGTGTGGGTCGGTCATCTTGGAGCGACGCATGGTGTCGGGTGAGACTTTGTACTCGGCGATGGCCTCAAAGTCAGCTTCCAAACCTACCAGGGCCAGGGTATCCTTCAGGAAAACTGCTTCACTCCAGAGTCCGGTTGCGCGGAAAGTGGTGCTCTCTGGTGCCAATATCTCGTCACAGGCTGAGGCCAGATAGTAGGTCCACGTACCTAGATCATGCATGTAGGCGACACAGCGCTTTCCTGCCTGGCGCAGACGGAGGATGGCTGCGCGGAGGCTGCCAACTGTGGCCGGCCCGGCAGCGAGATCAGACATGATCAGGACGGCGCCTTTGACGCGGGGATCATGGGCGATGCGTTCCAGGCTGGTGGCAAAGCTATCCACACTGGGTGGCGGTGAGGGCCACGGCAGCAGCGACAGGGGAAATCGCCTCGGCCTCTGCACTGTGCGCTCGGGATAGGTGCCGGACATGTGGAGGACTATGTAGTCCAGTTTTCTCGATCGAAGGAGCCGCAGGCGGTTGGTGAACAACAGTACGGCATTACGCAGCAAGTCTGAGATCCAGATTCGTTCAGCCATCATCCACTCCGAGCTAGGGCGGTGATGCCCAGGATATGCGCTCCTCAACCCAACCATGGCTCTCGTGGAGGGCTGCATCGCGCACTAGACCGTCCAGCGGACCACCGATGTCGAAAAGCCGGCGTTGACCGGTTCCGTCCGGGCGCATCGTCCATACCGCCCACTCCCCTTCCCGGTCAGTGACAAAGGCTATGTAGCGGCCATCGGGTGACCAAACAGGCAGGCCGTCGTTGGCAGGGTTGCTAGTCAGCCGGGTTGCTGAACCGCCATCCATGTTGGCAAGGTAGATTTCCCAGTTGCCATCGCGCAGTGACATAAAGGCCACGCGATTGCCAGCAGGGGATGCTTCGGGATTCGTCTCGTTTGCACCCGCTGCGATCTGACCAGGATGCGTACCATCTGCGCGCGTCACGAGAATCCCACAATCATCTTGCCAACATCCGCTATAGAGGATACGCCCGTCCGGCAGCCAGGAAGGAGATTGTCCCAGCACGGTGCTTGCATCGCGGAGGATTGGTCCGGTTTCGGCGCCATAGGTTCGATACAGGCGCGGTTTGCGATCGCTTTCCATGCGGGAGTGATAGACGTAAAGATCGCCCTGAAAATCCACACTGGGGCGAGCAGCCTCAACTTCGTCGGTAATGCGCCAGATGAGCTCGCCTGTACGGCTGATCAGGGCAAGGCCCTTCTCCGCTGGTCGCCAGACGTGGACGACGAGGCGGTCGCCGCCTGGCAAAAAGTCAGGCTGGCTGGCACCGGCGTAGACAAGGCTGCAGTTTGAGCCGTCGACCTGGCAGGTATAGATGTCATACAGCCCGCGGCTGGGATCAAAGCGCGGGAAGGCGATCTGACCGGACAGTCGAGGTCGCGGGGTGGCAATGGGTACCGAGGTAGAGGTCGGTGTTGGGGATGGCGTTGGGGAAGCTGTGCGACTGGGTGTGGCGCTGGGAGCCGGGAGCGTGCGAGTTGGTGTTGGAAAGGCGGTTGCTGTGGCTGTGGGAACAGACACCCCATGTGTGGGGGTGAGCCCAGTGTGTACGTGGGCGGTTGCTGTCCCTGGAGTACTGGTTCCGACAACGCTTGCTGGGAGTGTGACTTGCGCTGTATGCGTCGGAGATGGTCGCGCCTCGAAGGTAGATGTCGGTCTGGGCTGTTGGGCCGAGGAGAAGATCAGATAGCCTGCCGCAGCAAGCACCAACGCAAAGATGGGTGCGCCCAGCAGCAGTAGGTAGCGGCGTCGAGTATGGCCAGCCTTCGGCTGTGCACCGTCAGCATCAAGTTCTTGCTCTGAGGGCAGGCCAGCTTCGGGCATCTCCGGTTGCCCCGAGGTCGTGGGTACGTAGGTTGGGAATTCATGACCTGCGGCGCCATCTCCCTCAGGTGTCAGTTCTGTACGCATTGCCCGGACCCTGAGTTCCTCCGTATTCCGGTATCCTGGCTCGATTGCTGTGATCTCATCGATCACGCTCAAGGCGTGGTCCCACTGGCCAACCTCGAGCGCACGCTGGACTGAGCGATACAGGGTCACCAGGCGTACCTGCTGAGCAGCGGCATCGAGCTGCTCCACTGCATCTCGATAGCCTGGGTCCGCCTTGAGGATCTGGCTGTACAACTCGATGGCTTCCTGCCATTGACGCCTCTGGCCTGCCAGTTGCGCGCGCTCGTATATCGTCGCCAAATCGAGAACGGGGGGAGCCGGGCCGGGCTCTTTGGCGCGAGCCCGTGCGGGAAGTACCGCATCAATGGCCTGTATCAACTCATCCGGTGTCTGGAAGCGATCCTGTGGTTTCCGTGCCATGGCCTTTTGCACCAAACTGGTGACAGGCTCAGGCAATTCGGGGCACACGTCGGCCAGCGGTAGCGGCTCTGCGATGAGGTGCTGGTTCACAACAGCCCAGGGCGTGTCGCCCTGGAAGGGTAGGTCGCCGCTCAGCATTCTGTAGGTGACGATACCGAGCGAGTAGATATCTGCGCGGATATCTACTTCTTCCCCCTGCGCCTGCTCCGGTGCAGCGTAATGGGGCGAACCGACGAACCCTTCAAGAGTTAGTTGCGGTGACGTCCGCACACGCGCGATCCCAAAGTCAAGTACGCGGGTGGTTCCGTCAGAAAGGACCATGATGTTCGATGGCTTGATATCGCGGTGAACGACATCTAGCTCGTGCGCGTGACTGAGGGCAAGCGCTACCTGTCGGGCGATGGCTAGCGCTTCTTGCCATGGCAAAGGTCCCTGCTGCTCGAGGAACTGGCCAAGATCCTGCCCAGGCACATATTCCATCGCGAGATAGTGTGTGTCGCGGTCGGCCCCATAGTCCAGGACACAGACAACATTGGTGTGCGAGGCACATTGGGATA
>JASFLR010000175.1:0-6523 GCA_050117995.1 Anaerolineae bacterium | reverse complement strand
CTGGAGCTGGGTGATTCCCTCGCTCATGCGCGCCGCAGCGACGATAGGACGCCAGGCACGATATTCCTCCTCTCCGCCAGGCCGCAATCTGAAATAGTGCCTGAGGTAGATCCGATGGTGCCAGCGCACCATAATCCTCTCCATCCAGGTAGCCCCGCTGCCAGGAGCGAGGATACCCAGGACGATCACCGACGATCGGGCCACGTCTGCCAGTGGCCGGCCCAGTGTGGCGTCGATCCAATCTATCACCACCGGCCCGTCGGCGGTCATCATCACATTATCAAGGTGAAAGTCGCCGTGGCACAGACGCGCTCCCTGGGGCATCGCCGCCAGCGCTTCCAGCGCCGCTGCCCTGAGCGAAGGGTCGAGTCCCTGAGCCTGGCGGATCTTGCTCTCGAGGCGTTGTCGCTGCGATGGCAGTCCCTTGACGGTCTGGTTGTCATGCATCACGGCCTGCAATTCAGCCAGCAGGCGGCTGAAGTTTGGCAGTGTCCAGGGTTTGGCACGGACCTGTTCGAGTATGGAAGAGCCCTCCACTCGCTGGTAGGTAAGCCCCAGGCGATTGTCGATCTGGAGGATCTCCCCAACGGCTGGGACGGGCAATCCTGCGGCCTGCACAGCGCGGGCAAGCTTGGCCTCGGTCTTTGCCGACTCTTCCGAAAACCAGTCGTAGAACAGCTTGAGAACCCAGCCATCCTCCCAGGCATAGATCTCGGCGGTACGCCCCAGGGCGATCGGCTTCTCAGGCAGCATCTATTCGAACCCCTCCCGGTAGACTGCCAGCAACTCGGGCGGAAGCAGCGCCCGGATCCGCTCGGCGTGCTGGATCAGGTCCACCAGCCAGTATCCCTCGGGAAAGATCTCACCCGCCTCATCTGCGGTGACCCAGCGGTGCTCAGAGTGCTCCCAGCTCGTCTGGATGGCCCCTGCATCCTCCAGGGAGCAGCGGTAGACGACGCCGACCAACTCGTTCTCCGGCCTGGCCTCGCCCCGATAAAAGTGCATCGTGTCGATCATAAAGTCGATCTGCACCTCGACGCCCAGCTCCTCGCGGACTTCCCTGTGCAGGGCTTCGGTGAAACCCTCGCCCTGGTCGACCCGTCCGGTGACACATTCCCAGACGCCGGCACCAAAATCCTTGTCCGCGGTTCGCTTGAGCACAAGGTACTTTCCCTCGGCGGGGTTCCACATCAGGGCCCCTACTGCTGCGTAGAAATGACCTATGCTCATCACAGTCCTCCTTAGATCGGACGTGCTGGGTGGCTGCTTGCCTGCTTACGTCGGTCCTGGGTACCGGTGGATGGCGCCGTTCTCATGCACGTGGCTGTCGATGCTGGGTAGAACACCTGGCTCGATTATACTGCATTGACGGTAGGTGAGCAACCTGGATCGATGGGGTATTCGCACAGCTAGGGGCAGGCTTGCTGCACTGCATCATTCCCGATATAATATCCAACGTTGCGAGCTGGGAGCTTGAAGCGGCGAGTGCTGCCTGGAATGGCGGCGAGGGGGAGTGCAGCGGTGAGGGTCAAGGTCGCATATGGGCGGGAAGGGCTCTGGATAGATCTGCCGGCGGAGAATCTGACCGTCGTGGAGCCACGCTATCTGCCCGGCCTGCCCGACGAGCAGCGATCGCTCCGCGAGGCACTGTGCCACCCACTCGGCGCCCCTCCCCTCGCCGAGTTAGTCAGCCCCAGGGACACAGTAGCCATCGTCTTTAGCGACCTGACCCGGCCGCAGCCACGGCGGCGCATGTTGCCCATGCTGTTGGACGAGATTGCCGCCGTCCCACCCGAACAGGTCGTGCTCATCAATGCGCTCGCCTCGCACCGGCCCAACACCGATGACGAGATGGTGGGGATGCTGGGCCGCGAGATCATCGACAAGGTCCGCGTCGTGCAGCACAACGCCTTCGATCGCGAGGGCAACGAGTATCTGGGTCGCACGATTGCCGGACATGATATGTGGATCAACGCCGCATACAACCGGGCCGACGTCAAAATCCTGACCGGCTTTATCGAACCCCACCTCTTTGCCGGCTTTTCAGGCGGTCCGAAGGCAGTGCTCCCGGGCATTGCCTCTCAGGCTTCGATCTTGGCGAACCACAGTGCGGGCATGATAGGGCATCCGCGCGCCACCTGGGGGGTGACAGAGGGAAATCCCATCTGGGAGGAGATGCGCGAGGTAGCGCTGCGCACTTGGCCCACATTCCTGTACAACGTGACGCTGAACCGGGACAAGCAGATCACGGGGGTGTTCGCCGGTGAGTTGGAGCGGGCGCACAGGGCGGGCACAGACTTTGTGGCAAAGACGGCGATGGTGCCGGTCGAGGAGCTGTTCGACATTGTCATCACCAGCAACTCGGGCTACCCGCTGGACCTCAACCTCTACCAGGCCGTCAAGGGACTGTCGGCGGCGGCCCAGGTTGTGAAGCCGGGTGGCGCCATCGTCATCGCCGCCGAGTGCTGGAGCGGGGTGGCGGACCACGACGAGTACAGCCAACTGCTGCAGAGCGCGCCCACTCCCCAGGCCCTGCTGGAACAGATCCATGCTTCCCCTGAGGTGCTCCAGGACCAGTGGCAGGTGCAGATTCAGGCTCAGGTACAGGCGCGTGCAGAGGTGTACGTGAAGAGCAGCCTGTCGCCGGCCGACGTGGAGGGCGCAATGCTGCGCGTGTGCGACTCGATAGAGGATACGGTGGCGCAGCTGCTGGAACGCTATGGGCCCGGTGCCAGCATCTGCGTGCTGCCCGAAGGCCCCATGACCATTCCCTATCTGCTCCCCCCCGGCAGATCGAAGCCGGGCTAAACCGGTGTGTAATAGGCTACCGGTTGTGGGTACAAGAAAATAGCGCGGGCCATAAACTGGCCCGCGCTATTGTTTACAGCCTGGGGTCGCCGGTTGCCTTGACGGCTCGCCGCTCCCAAATAGTTTTTCTACCAGCCCATCACAGTTACATCGCTAGCCTGCAGGCCCTTCTGGCCCTGCTCGACGATGAACTCGACTTGCTGTCCTTCTTCCAGGTTCCGGTAGCCTTCGCCCCGGATTGCGGAGAAATGGACAAAGACGTCGGGACCATTCTCCCTCTCGATGAACCCGTAGCCCTTGGATGCGTTGAACCACTTGACGGTTCCAGTTTCTCTTTCAGACATTTCCCTACCTTTCAATATCTTGTGTTAGGAAGAAGGCTTGCCGGCTGTCCTGCGTAGAAAAAGCACCCAGGCTGGTAAGACTGGGTGCTCGTTCTGAGATCAAACCAGAATCTTACTTCATCCTACGCCGCGATTCTACCACATGGGTGCACCTTTGTCAAATTGTCCGCGGCGCGTGACACACGCTGCGTCTCAACGTTGGGCAACCTTCCGCAGGGTCCCACGGTTGTTTGCACCCAAGACGGGCTGTGGTATAATGGGCGAGGAGATGCCTCATCGACCCCAGGCGCCGGGGACGACGGCGCAAGCCGCTGGCTGGCGGTCTTGATACCCCTGTTCGTCCTCCGTGCTGCAAGGTCGGCGCTGCCTCACTGACAAGCAGATGACAAGGCCCCTCTCAAACCAGTGTACAAGCGAAAGGACCTAGCATGCCCGAGGATCAAAGAGACACCCAGGAAAATAGTACTCTCGTCGAGCCGGAGAGCGCGCTGCCTCCGATGACAATGGCTGATTTGTCGGAGCCATTGCGCCAGGCTGCTGCCCGCGCTGGCTGGTCCGCGCTGATGCCGGTGCAGGCCAGGGCCATTCCCTACCTGCTGGAGCAGCAGGACCTGTTGGTCCAGTCGCGCACCGGCAGTGGCAAGACCGGGGCCTTTTTGTTGCCGATCCTGGACCGTATTGAGCCCGAGCGCAGGGCCTGTCAGGCTCTGGTGCTGGCACCTACCCGCGAGCTCGCCCGGCAGGTTGCCGAGGAGGCCAAGGTGCTGAGTGGCGACACGGGAATGCGCACGGCTGTGGTCTATGGCGGCGTAGCCTACGGCCCGCAGCTCAAGGCCTTTCGCAGCGGCGCTCATCTGGTGGTCGGCACGCCGGGACGCATCTTGGATCACCTGCTCAAGCGCAACCTGTCGCTCAAGCAGCTGCAGGTGCTCGTCTTTGACGAGGCCGATCGCATGCTGTCCATGGGTTTCTACCCCGATATGAAGGCCATTCAGCGCCACCTGCCCTCCCGGCGCATCCACACCTGCATGTTCTCGGCTACCTTTCCCTCCCACGTGATGCGGCTGGCGAACGACTTTCTCCAGGAGCCCGAGTTCCTGAGTCTCAGCCGCGACCACGTGCACGTGACCGACGTCGATCACGTCTTCTACGTCGTGCCGCGCATGGACAAGGACCGCAGCTTGGTGCGCATCATCGAGGTGGAGAATCCCCCCTCGGTCCTCATCTTCTGCAATACCAAGGCCAGGGTGCGCTATGTGACAGCCGTCTTGCAGCGCTTTGGCTACGACGCTGATGAGCTGAGCTCTGATCTCTCCCAACAGGCCCGCGAGAAGATCATGGCCCGGGTGAGGAAAGGCGCGCTGCGCTTCCTCGTGGCAACTGATGTAGCGGCGCGCGGCATTGACCTGCCTGATCTGTCGCACGTGATCATCTACGAGCCGCCCGACAACCCCGAGCTCTATATCCATCGCGCCGGGCGCACTGGGCGGGCCGGCGGCAGCGGGGTAGCCATCTCGCTGGTGGACGTCATCGAGCAGATGGATTTGGAGCGCATTGCCAAGCGGTACAGCATCGAGATGGATGAGTGGCCGCTGCCCAGTGACGAGGATGTGGAGGCCATCGTCGCGGAGCGGGTGACGGCGTTGCTCGAAGCGCGCCTGCGCGACCGCGATCGCCTGAAAATCGAGCGGATGAAGCGCTTTGAGCCCCTGATCCACGATCTGAGCGAGAGCGAAGAGGGGCTAGCCCTCCTGACCATGCTGCTGGACGACTACTACCAGCAGACGCTGCACGCGCCGCCACCCCAACCGCCCACAGAGAAGCAGCCATC
The DNA here is from genome assembly GCA_050117995.1 of Anaerolineae bacterium. Taxonomy (GTDB): domain Bacteria; phylum Chloroflexota; class Anaerolineae; order JAAYZQ01; family JAAYZQ01; genus JBFFCR01. Next base: position 1,540 of record JASFLR010000175.1, on the reverse strand, counting down.
CAAGTCGAAACGCAGCGAAAAGTCGCGGCGGAGGGGCCGTCGTCGCAAGTAGGCATCTGTTTGGAAGTCAGGTCCTCTATTGCTCCTACAGCTCTTTGACGGCTGGCAGGATATAGTCCTCGATTATTCGATCATACTTCAAGGGGACATCAAAGGGTGACATGCCCCATGCTCCTCCGGTGAACACGACGACCATATTCAGGTCGGGCAGCACCACGATGAATTGAAGACCGTGACCCCGGGCGGAATAGGCTTCGATCTCCCCACCATCGTACTCCTCCAGCCACCATTGGTAGCCGTACCCACTGGCGTGATCGTGTCCTCTTGCGCTCGGCGGGATCGAGACCCATCTCTTCACCGAGTTCTCTACCCATTGCCGGGAGACGATCTGTTTCCCATTCCAGATGCCTTTCTGCAAGTACAACTGGCCGATCTTGGCCATGTCCCGGGGGCGCAGATACAGACCCGATGAGGCAAAGGCCATATCAGGGTCGTGTTCGAACCCCACCCACTCGTAGGATGTGATGCCCAGGGGGCCGAAGAGATTGTGATTGGCGAACTCGACTACGCTCATGCCCGTCCCTCTCCGAACAATTTCTCCCACAAGATTCGTCGTGCCGCTATTGTAGAAGAACCGGGTGGTTGGTGCTGCCATCACGGGCATTTCCAGGACCACGCGGATCGGATCGGTATCATGCCACATCCGGTTCAGATCGTTTCTGATATCGGTATAGGGATAGGACTCATCCCAGGGAATGCCTGTGCCCATGGTGAGCATGTGGGCCAGGGTGAGCTTTTCTTTTCCCCCGGCACTCAGGTCGGCGTACTCGGGGAAGAAGCTGAACATCTTTTCATCTACACCTTGTAGAAAGCCCTCGTCGATGGCGATGCCGACCAGTATAGACGTAATGCTCTTGGTCACCGATGCCTGGAAATGAGGCGTATCGCGATCGCACTCTATGGGGTCCGCCAGCCCAAACTCATAGTTTGTCAGGTCCGCATCCTGCCCGCTCCAGTACTCTTCTACCACCAGTTTGCCATCCTTGACTACAAGCAGGCTGTGGTAGTAGTGTTCCTGGGTTTGCAGCAGATCGATCAGTTGGTCTATTGGCCCTGCTTCCATACCCACGTCAGCCAGCGAAGCCTCTTCCCAGGCGCTGCCGAACTGTATCACAACTGGCGTGCTCTGATCGTGTGAAGGCGTCTCTGGCTGACCGCTCCCTCCACAACCGATCAGTGATACGAGTACGCACAGGGCCAGAAAGCTGATCAACGCGCTGCGGCTGTTTCTCGTCCTCGACTTCGAAGCTGCCATGTTCATACCTCCCTTGTGAGCGGCGCAAGGGCCTCAGCAGTTCGGCGCCGCTTCCTCTGAGCAAGCACATAGGCCAGAAAGCCGAAAGGCCCAAGAAGAAGGACCACCAGCATCCAGGCCAGCCGCTTGATCCACGAGCCCGGCGCGCCTCTCGCCATCCGCCAGGCGACGTAGGCCAGGGAGAGCAGGGTCAATGGCACCCAGACAGGCCACACCCAATAGAAG
>JASFLR010000174.1:0-6527 GCA_050117995.1 Anaerolineae bacterium | reverse complement strand
CATCAGTTGGTACGCAGCCTCCAGGCGTGCGGCTGCGATTGAGCAACAGGCGCTGGAGATGGAGTCAACGGAGCAGGAGGCCAACGCGGGAACGCCCGCCGAGCCGGATGATGGAGCGCCCGCGCCAAACGATGAGGCGGAGTCTACCGCCCCTGTGGTCGTGCCGCCTGCCGAGGCAGCCGCCGAGGCAGATCCAGCGCCCGCTACTGATCCTGTGGGCCCGCCCGCGGAAGAGCAACAGGAGGACGGATCATGAAACGAACCAGACTCGATGACATCCGGGAGAGCCTGCGACTCCAGCAGGTGTACAATGTCTTCTTGCGGTACGCCTGGGACCTGGGCTTCCAGCGTTGGAGGCTGCTGGGCAGCCTGCGCCACAGCATGCAGCGCTGGGTGTGGCACTTGCCCGAAGATACGCCCGAGCTCACCACGCCGGCCAAGGTGTGTATCATGCTCGAAGAGCTGGGGCCAACCTATGTCAAAATGGGCCAGATCGTCTCCAGCCAGGCTTCTGTCATCCCTGCCGACTGGGAGGACGAGTTGGAAAAGTTGCAGAGCGACGTGCCCCCCTTTCCGGGAACTCGGGTGCGCGAAATCTTGCAAGCAGAACTGGGCGCCGCGCCGGAACGGCTCTTTGCTACCTTCGATATCGAGCCGCTAGCTGCCGCATCGACGGCGCAGGTGCACCGGGCCACCCTGTTTAGCGGCGAGCAGGTCGTCGTCAAGATCCAGCGCCCCGGCATCCCAGCGCAGATGAAGGCTGACCTGGGCATCATGCAGCGGGCCGCGGGCGTAGCCGCCGGCCGCTCCGAACAACTGCGGGCCATCGACCTGGAAGGCATGATCGAGCAGTTCTCCGACAGCGTCCTGGCCGAGCTGGACCTGCTGGGTGAGGCCTACAATGCTATGCGGCTGAGCGAAAACATGTCCAGCATCGAAGGGGTCCACATCCCCCGCATGTACGCCGAGCTGTCCACCTCGCGGGTCCTGACCATGGAGTTTATCCAAGGCGTCAAGATCAGCGATATTGCCGCCATCGAAGCCGCCGGGCTGGAGCGGGAGGTTGTGGCCCGCAACGCCATACGCGCCGTCATCAAGCAGTTGCTCATCGACGGCTTTTTCCACGCAGACCCCCACCCGGGCAACATCCTGGTCAACTTGCAGACCGGGCAGATCAATTTTCTCGACTGCGGTATGGTAGGCCAATTGGACCTGACCCAGCGGCTGAACCTGATCCAGCTGATCTTTGCCTTGCAGCAGCGGGACGTGGTGGGCATGGGTCAGATCCTGCGCAGCCTCAGCGTGCCGTTCGCGGGCAAGATAGATGAAAAGGCCTACCAGCGCGACTTTGAGCGGGTAATCAGCCGCCAGCTCTACGTGGCCGCTACGGTCGGCTTTGGGCAGACGGTCAGCCTGGGCCTGGATCTGTTGCGCAACCACGGCCTGCGCCTGGACCCCAACCTGACGATGGCCGTCAAGGCCCTGATGCAGGCCGAGGCGTTTGCCACGCTGCTCTACCCGGAGGGCGGGATCGTCGCCGATGGCGCGGAGATGGTCCGCGAGATGGCTGTGCAGCAGATCACTGCCGACAAGGTGGTGGAGGTGGTCAAGGATCAAGTGATGATGACCGCCCGCGAGGCGCTCAGCCGCCTGCCCAGTCTGCAAGATGCCACCATAGGCTGGCTGGACCAGTACCAGAAGGGGCGCTTTGAGGTCTATGTCGACACCAGCGCGTTGACCAAGGAGGTGGACAAGCTAGCCCGCTTCGGCCGGCAGGTGGTTGTCGCGCTGATGCTGGTGGGCATGATCGTCGGCTCGGCCATTGCCACCAGCGTCATCGCCTTTATCCGGCCGGCGGATGCGGGGTACTGGGGCTTTGCTTCCCGTCTGGCCTATCTCGGCTTTGTGGCGCCCATGGTCCTCGCCATCCTGATAGTCATCCGCTTGATGTGGCGCTGGATCCGGGGTGAGAGCCCCATGCGGGACTAGCCTTAGATGCAGAGCGTTAACGACTCTGCGTGAGGAAAGACAACAAGAAGACTATCTCAGGTTCTGATAGTCAGCGTCCTGGCGCTGCTCGGCCTGCTTGCTATTGTCCGGGGCGTGGCGCCTGCCGACGCACTCCAGCAGGGCACCGGCCAGTCGGGCAAGCCCGAACCGACGCTGATGTAGGATACGTCCGCAGAAGGTGTGTCCGGGGACGAATCGCCCACCCCGGAACCAACAGATTTGTTGGAAAGCGTTGTCACGACCAGGACGCCCGAACCTACGGCAACCCCGGGAAGGTTCGAGCAACAGATTGAAGAGCTGGTCGAAACCGTCGGTCTCGCTCGGACGACCTTCCTGGGCATCAGCGTCGCCAACTGGGCCAGCCTGGCCATCTCCCTTCTGTATGTGCTAGCCGGCTACCTGGTCGGCACCTGGCTGATCCGGCGCGTCCTGCGCCGCATCGTTCGAAGCACCCCCACGGAATTCGACGACCGCTTCTCGAGGCCATCGGCAGTGAGGTGCGCTGGCTGGTGGTGATCCTGGCCCTATACCTTGCCACTGGCCGCTTGACATTTGTCAGCGTCGCGCCAAAGGTGTTGCTTGGTGATCTTTACTTTGTCACCGCCCTGATCCTGTTTGTAGGCATCGTCTTCAAGGTGATCGACGTGGCCTACAGGTGGGCTCGCCAGCGCATAACGGAGACGGCGCGTGGACCGGAGCTAGAGAACGTGGCGGTGCTGCTTGCCCGGACGGCACGTGTTCTGACTGCAATCGGCGGTTTGATCATCCTGTTAGCGTATTTCGGTGTCAATGTCAGCGCACTGAGTGCCGCCCTGGGACTGGGCGGTTTGGCCTTCACCTTGGCTGCACAGGACACGATCGCCGACGCCATTGCCGGGGTCATTATCCTTCTCGACCGGCCCTTTCGCGTAGGCGACCGGATCGAGATCCCAGGGGCCGGCACCTGGGGTGATGTTTTGAACATCGGCCTGCGTACTACCCGGATTAGAACGCGTGACAACCTGGTGATCATTTTGCCCAACTCGACCATCGGCAATAACCAGGTTACCAGCTTTAGCTATCCCGATCCATCGTACCGCAGCGAAACACACCTGATTGTCGAAGATAGCGCCGATCTGGAGTTCGCACGGCGTCTAATCGTCGACTCTACTAGGTAGGTCGAAGGCGTACTGACCGATCGACCCATCGATGCCCTGTATATCGCTATGGGTACTTCAGGCATCGTCTTTCGGGTGCGATGGTGGATCGATTTCCGCCAGGACTGGGAAAGGGTCTATGACCGCATCCATATGGCCATGCGCAAAGCACTTGCCGAGGCAGGGATCGAATCACCCTATCCGAGCCGGAGCCTGAACCTGGAGGTTGACGACCAGACACTGGCGGAGGTCTGGCACGCGTGGCAGGGGGAAGGAGAGACGGAATTGGCCGAATGACGGCATACGAAAGCGAGCTGATAGCATGATTGAGATTCGCTCGATGCCAACGCGGTAACCAAGAGCACACGATGGGACTGGCAGCCTTGCAACGGGCGCGGACGCATACGGATCATTCCTTGGATAGACGAGAGGAGCTGTACTACCATGACGCTAGGCGAGATTGACATTTGGGAGATTCTGGACATTCCGATCTTGCTGCTGATCGGCATGGGGCCCAAGGTGGCCCTGGTGCCCTTCCTGGACCTGACGGCCGAAATGGATCACGACACTCGCAACCGGGTAGCCAACACGATGGTGCGGACAGCGACCGTGGTCGCCCTCTTCCTGGTGGTGCTCGGGGCGTTTCTGATGAAGCTGCTGCACTTCTCGGAGTCGGCGCTGTACATCGCCGGGGGTATTGTCTTCTTGCTGGTGGCTCTGCGCATGCTGTCCGAGGCTGGTGACGAGCCAGACGACCACCAAGAAGTGGCGAGCGGCCGTGGTGCCGAAATGCTTGCCCTCTACCCGCTGGCAGTGCCCTATCTATTGAACCCGGCGGGCATCACCCTGCTGGTCATCTTTCCCGGCGCCATCGATTCATGGCTCATGCTGGGCATCCTGGTGGTCTTGGTGCTGCTTGTTGGTGCTTTGGATTGGCTCGTCTTCACCAACCTGGACCGCATCGCCGAGCACCTGGACAAGTCGCGCATGGCGATTACCGAGGCCGTCTTTGGCGTGCTGTTGGCTGCCCTGGCTGTGGAGCTGATGCTTCGGGGCCTGGCGGATCTGGGCGTCATTGACCTCGTGGTGCACTAGCGGCAACCCTGCAACGAGCGAAATGCGGGGAGCGTGCAGTGCGGAAAGACATGCACACTGGCAAGGGGAGAAGGCTCATCCCGTTCATCGGCCGTGTTCTCGTCATCTGGTGCGTCCAAGTCGCGGCACACTCGCCTCAGCAAAAAGCATCGATAATCACTGTTAGCGGTACTGGCAACCGCTCTCCAGTGAGGTGATGCCACTGAAGGCAAGGAGGCTAGAACAGAACAGACATCTCAGGGTTAGCTGGATCGCCGCCGGCGGGGAGCATATTGAGATACACATCCACGGGGCGGCCGCGGCGGCGCGGGTGTGAATGGAGAAGCGGCGGCTCCGCCTTGCAGCCACTCGAATACACCGATTTCCAAGAGGGGCAGTAAGCGAACGAGAAGAAGGGGGAATCGTTCGGCCTCTCTGACTGTTGTGGCTTCGATGTAGTCAGCTCTTGGGGTGTTACGGACTACTACGGCGCCGACCTCTTCCTATTGACTCGATAGTTCAGCGAAGAGTTTGGCGGCTGTAGCTTTCAGGTCGCGCGCTCGGCCGCGCTCCCGAAGGACAGCGACGCGCTCGGCTGGTAGAGTAGCGGCGACCTCAGCTAGCGTGTTCCCTACCACGTCCGCGAACCAGCGGGATTCGGACACGAGGGGATAGCGCGAGGCCAGGGCGTACAGCTCTATCGCGCGCTCGATCTGTCCCTCGTCGTTGAGTAGCAGGGCCGCAGCAGGGAGCGCATAGAGATACGGCTCCAAGGTACGAATCTCCTCCAGCTCCCTCAGAGTCTCGCAGATGTATTGCCGCGCCCGGCTGGTTCGCTCCATGCTCAACTCTGTGTAACTCGAAACGGCAATAGCCCAGCCCAGGTCGATCGGGTCTCCGATCTCTTTGAAAACGGCGACACTCTCCTGAAGCAACCGCTGGGGCTCGGCAGCTGCTCCTTCAGCCAGCGCCACGCAGCCCAGCAGAAGGAGAGTGCGTCCGATCTCGTGCCGAGTGCCTGCTCTTCGACCGCGAGCCAGAGCGGTCCGCGCCAGGAGCCGGGCCTCGTTGTAGCGCCCCAGGTGCAGTTCCGCACTGCTCAGCGCTGCGTACGTAGATACGAGCAGGTGCGGCTTGCCCAGATCCCCATAGATCGCCAGACTTTCCTCTAGGGCCGCACGGGCCTCGGCAAACCTACCGAGCATCTCAAGCGAGGCGCCCCAGCTCAACAGGCAGTAGGCCAATTCGGGTCGGTCTTCCAGTTCCCGGCATGTGGCACTGCTCTCCCGCGCCAAGCGTTCGGCTTCTCCGAATTGCCCCTGCCTCAACGCGATGTCGGCCAGTCTGGCACGGACCCTGGCGATACTTGGGGTGTGACCGAGTGTCTGAAACAAAGCCAGGCTTTCTTTGAGCCGGGCTTGGCCGCCCAGGCATTCCAGCCTATTGGCCATCCCCCAGCGATCGTCGAGTTCCTGATGCAAATCCAAACTCTGCTGGAAGAAATGCTTGGCCTGCTCATCGTCAGACCCCGCCAGGGTGATGCCTATGAGACCGAGGAGGAGGGCTTTCTCTCGCCTGGTGTCCTGCCCAGCCAGAGCAGGGCCCTGCAGGATAGCCAGGCTCTGCTGCTGAAGTGCGCGTGCCCGGTCCCGGTTGCCCGTCAGCCGGCAGAAGTTGCTCCACCAGGCCAGGGCGCGGGCCAGGACTCTATGTCCTTCGGCAGAGTTCACATTGTTCCCAGCCGGAGTGCTCAGGGAAGGTCCCTGGCCTGAAGCTGCCGGTAGCTGGTCTCCCACGGCAGCCAGCGACGTGGCTGCCCTGCGGAATGCCATTTCCCCATCGGCAAAAGGCCCGCGCCACCAGTAGAACAGCGCAAGCGCTTCCATCGATCCATCCAGCCGCTCGAGCTGAAGCTTGCCTGCAGCCCGATTCCAGGCGGCGCGGAAATTCTCCCGATCTGCCTCCATCCGCGCCAGCATAGCAGGTTGTCGGGGGCCTTTCAGGTGCGTCGAGTACACCTCCAGCACGCGAGTATAGTGATCGCTGTGTCGATCACGGGCCTCGGCTTCGCGGGCTGGCTCCTGTGCCAGATGCTCGGCTCCATATTGGCGCAGCAACTCGTGGATTCTGTAGCGATCCCTGGCTTGGTCGTACTGCAGGAAGGATTTGCGAACGAGCGTCGCCAGCAGGCGCGGGATCGCTTTTGCTTCAGCCACCACCTGCTCTGCCGCTTCCCGCGTGAAACCACCGCGAAAGACGCTCAGGGAGTAGAAGGCGGCCCGCTGCTCCGGCAGAAGTCGCCGGCTG
>JASFLR010000173.1:0-6550 GCA_050117995.1 Anaerolineae bacterium | reverse complement strand
GTAGAGTTCGCCTACCGCTACGGGCGGTTCTTCCGCGGCGTGCACTGGATCGAGGCCGCCCAACCCGGCCTCATCGGCGCCGAGATTTCCGAGTGCGGTCGGGCCATGGTCCTCTCCCCCTGGCCCAGGGGGCAGCCGGACCAGGTCGAGCGCACCTTGGAGGTCTGGCGTTGGGCCGGACGGCGCCTCATCATCGTGGACAACCTGGAGGACGTCAACGCCGCCCGCCAGTGGCTGCCACGCCTCCGGGGCAGCGGGGTGAGCCTGATTCTCACCGCCCGGCGGAGGGACTGGCCCGCTGACCTGGGCCTGGGCTCGCTGCCCCTCGACCTCTTTACTCCTGCCGAGAGCCTTGCCTTTCTCCGCGAGTACCTGCCCGGGAATCGCGCCTCGGACGCGGAGCTGGCCTGGCTGGCGGAGCGCCTGGATCACCTGCCCCTGACCCTGGATCTCGCCGCCCGATACCTGGCGGGCCAGAGGCGCCTCACAATACCGGGCTACCTGGACAAGCTGGACGGTGTTTTCGCCGGTACGGCCATGGCTGGCTGGCGCGCCGAGCTGGGCAACCCTACCGGCCACGACCTTGACCTGGTTACCACCATCTTCCGCTCGTGGCAGGAGGCCAGCGATCAGGCGGCGCGCCGCCTCTTCCGGGTCTGCGGCTACTGCGCCCCCAACCAGCCGGTGCCGCGCTACCTGCTGGAAAGGGCCGCTGATCTGGACCAGGATGCCTACGAGGCCGCCCTGTCGATCCTCACCGACCTGGGCCTGCTCGAGATCGCGGGCACCGGACTGGACCCGATCATCCACCCCGCGGTGGCTGAATACGCCCGCACCCTGCCCGGAGCGAGTGAGGCTCTGTCCGCCCTGATGGGAGCCCTTGTTCGCCTCACCAGTGAGGCCTGCGACATATTTCACGCGCCACTTCACTTTGGCGCGCTGCGCCCTCACCTTGTCAATTGCCAAACCTTACTGACCCGTCGATGAAGCGGTCTACGGCCCTGGCCGTCCACCGGGCACGATCCGCGACACCACCGTGTTCGAGAAGAGAAGCAACCATCGTGGGGACGCAGCATGCTGCGCCCCTACAGGCGGCGTGTCCAAACAGGCGTGGGGTGGGCCGGTGGATTCCCGCTAAAAGCATGCGGGAATGACGTTTTCCCCAGGCGTGGTGCAGACCCTTGGGGTTTTTGAAACCCCAAGGGTCTCTGTCTATTCTATACTAATTCACCGCGTTACAGACCACACCTGACAGGTTTCTCGCGCAACTCACACCCTGTAACTACCCTGGACTCGGCAGATAACCACTGACATCGATTGTCCCACAGAAACCTGTCAGGTGTCTATATCCCCCACCTTTGAATCTAGAAACGCCCCATATAGCATACACGAAATCGTGTCATAGTGTCACAGTTGTCACAGTAGCCGCCACCGCGTCGAGATTTCGCCTCCCGCCAAAATCACTGATCCGGCAGGCGGCACCACGTTGGATCGTTGAGACTTGCCTACGTGAGAACGTGCCAGCGCATCCCCTGGCATGGGCGGCTCACTCCAGATCTCCCCCGGATCTGCCATGACAGGGAGCCGAGCCGATATGGCAGCTCGTTCAGCCCGTGTCCGGCCTCGTAGTCGCGCCGGCGACTTGGGATTGAAGACTGCTAGGGCTTGCGCCATGTCGCCGCTGTCGTTGGCGGGCCTCAAGCCCCGTTTGAACTCGCTTGTAGTATGGTTGCGTGTCGTTTTCGGTGGGAATTGAGAACCCGGCTGATCCGTCGCCACAAGCAGTTCAACAGGTTTACGGATTTGCCCTCGTTCATGTCCAGGATATGGTGCCAAGCCCTTTCGAAACTCGTGGGGACGTCTTGGAACCCTTGAGCAGTTCTACCAGGCGCGCAACGCACGGGATTCGTGGGTCTGGGGCCGTTAGGGCCCCAGCCGAGGGGTGTGGGGATGTCGGCACATCCCCACAAAAGGATTTCCCACTGACTTGTATACACCACGTGCAGTATGGAGTGGTTGACGCCAGCCGGTCGATGTGGTATACTGGCGTCAGTGCAGAGTAGGGCGCCAGCGACCGGATGCAAACTGCCAGCATGGCGCGCCATCCCCTGCCTTCTACCTTGTCTGCCACCAACCCAGCATCCTGCCGCCTTTCGCTTGCGAAACAGACAGAACCGGTTTCCACACGAGGTCCTGAGCCTGGCCCAGTTCTATCTCACCTGCGGGCGTGCCGGCAGCCGCGCCGTCGACTGACCCAGTTGATTGTTCGGATCAAGGAGCATTCCAGGTACAAAGGAGGAGGGATCATGTTGTACGGACTGACGCAGGACGAACTGGCCAAGCTGCAAGCATCGTACGTGCTTCCTACTTTTCCAAACGCCGAGATCTTGTTCGCGGCCTTTCGGACCGATCCCGCGGTTGTAGCAGAGATCGTGCCCCGGCCCCTGAAACCAACCAGCGACCCATTGGCAAGCGTCTTTGTGGCGCGATATCCCGAGACGAACTTTGGGGTAACGTACAACGAAGGCGCGCTCTTTGTGCACGTGCAGTACCGGGGAGAACAGGGTGTCTACTGCCTCAGCATGCCGGTCGACGACGACATGGCCATGATCGGGGGCAGAGAGTACTACGGCTACCCCAAGAAAATAGCGGAATCGATCACCCTCGAATCGACGGGCGACTTGGTGACCGGCAGCGTGGTTCGAAAGGGAACCGAGATACTCCGCATCGAATGCGAGCTGGCGGGAGAGGGCGGGGAAGCCTTGCTAGAGGAGTTTGCAGAGCCGGTAGTTGATTGGGATGGCGTGGACTGCTACAAGATGGTCGTTCTCCAATTCAAGTTCTTCCCGGGTCCAGGCGGCAACTTTGATTACCTGCCGAGGCTGATCCGGGAACCGGTCCTCTTCCGGCCCAAGGGGGCAATCCGGCAGGGTTCGGGCCGCGTGATCCTGAGGTCCACCCCGGCGGATCCCCTGGCTGAGATCCCTGTGGGTGAGATCGTGAGCATGTTCCACGGACGGTGGCACAACACCATGCTCCCAGGCCGTGTCGTCGCCAGAGCCTGGAACCCGATGAGATTCGCCCGGCACGCCTTCTTCAAGACTGATACCCCCGCCTATCTCCTGGAAACGCACGATCCGGCAAAGGTGGCGCGCGCCAAAGAGATCTACAGGGCCGCCAAGAGGTTTTGACCGGTCCCACCGAGGAGGCGATAGCCAATGAATGCTGAAGAAATCCGCAAGGTGCTAATGGTCGGCGCCGGCACGATGGGCCAGCAGATCGCGTTGGTCTGCGCCTGGCATGGGTACCAGGTTGCGCTGTATGACCTCCATCCCGAGATCCTGGAAGCGTCCGTCGCCCGCATAAGAGAGCTGGCGCAGACCATAGCCGACGAGGGACTCCTCACCACCGGCGAGGCGCAGCAGCTCCTCGAGCGTATCACGCCCACCAGCGACGCCGCAGAGGCTGCCCGGGATGCCGACCTGCTCAGCGAATCGATTCCCGAGGACCCCAAGCTCAAGGGGCAGGTCCTTGGCCATTTTGACAAGCTGTGCCTGCCTCGCACCATATTCACCACCAACAGCTCCACGCTCGTGCCTTCCCAGTACGCCAAGGCCACAGGACGTCCGGCCCAATTCTGCGCGCTGCATTTCCACCAACCAGTGTGGTCTTCCAACGTGGTAGACATCATGCCCCACCCTGGCACCGATCCTGGGGTTGTGGTCTTGGTGCGCGATTTCGCCCGGACCATCGACCAAATCCCAATCCTGCTCGAAAAGGAGAGCCCTGGGTACGTCTTCAACGTCATGCTGGACGCCATCCTGAGCGCTGCCATGGACCTGGTTTCCGGCAATGTCGCCACTGTTGAGGACGTCGACCGCTCCTGGATGGGCATCACCGGCATGCCAGCCGGGCCGTTTGGCATCATGGACCTGGTGGGGCTGGACCTGATCTACAGCATTATCCTGCGCAAAGCGGGCATCTTCCGCTTCCTGCCGTCGGCGCGACGTCCTCTATCCTTATTTGAGAGCTATGTCGAGCAGGGCAAGCTTGGCCTCAAATCCGGCGAGGGGTTCTATACCTACCCAGACCCTGCCTTTGAGCAGCCGGGCTTTGTCGAGGGGAGCTAGACCAGGGCATTTGCGCCCTGTGCAGCCCCTTGGGGTTTCAGAAACCCTAAGGGACTCTGTCAGTTCTACACCAATTCACTGCGAAGCACACAACACCTGTCAGGTGTCTGGGGCAGCCCAAGGCCGTCAGGGTTTTGTCTCTCCAGATTGATTCGCAACCATCGTGAGGGCGGAGCATGCTGCGCCCCTACAACGGGACCGGTAATGGCAATGATTCCGTGCAGGTGATTGGGCATGACCACCCACGCGTCCAGTTCGACATGGGGAAAATGCTCTGGAATTGCCTGCCAGCAATTCCACGCTATCTCCTCCCATTCATTCAACCGCATCTCCCCATCCATGACCTCGCCCACCAGGCATTGCCCACCCTGGACACAGATGGTCACGAAATCGGCCCCGGGCGACCGGTAGTCGCGACCGGGCAGGCGTATGGAACGCCGGTGGTGCTTGGCCGCATCGTATTCCATATTATCCCAGACCATGTGTTTGTAAGGGCGAGGCATCCGCGGCACCGGTGCCTGTGAACTGCGGTTGATGGTGCATGCTGGCGCGGCGCCAGTTTCTGACTTGTCCCAAGCGATTGTTCCACCGGGGGCACGGTTGGGCAAGTGTGGTTAGGAGCGGGAGAGTACCCCCAAGAGGCCAGGCAGGCAGCCCTGTGCCCTACCGGGGGTCCGTCGACGCCGGCGCAAAGACCATGCACGGCTCCGGATAGAGGCAGGCCGTCCCGGCGCCGCCGATGGCGCCATCTTCCCGCAGCACGATCCTCGCCGGCTCTGGGGGACAGTCCCGCACCAGGATGGGCTGGCTGAGGCTGGTTCCCCCGATTGCCAGCGGATCCGGTGCGATCTCCAGCACCTCCATCCGGGTCGACTGGATATTCGCCGGGCAGCCAGCGGGCCACTCGCTCCTGTCCCTGGATGCCAGCGAGGCGGCGATCTCCGAACCGTCGACCAGCGTCAGCACCATCACCCCCTCATCGCGGTCTATCGCCAGCCCCTGGATCTCGCGCGCAACGGGCATGGCGCTCGCCGCCCCACCCAGGACGACGGTGTACGCGCCCGGCTCAACCTCGACCCAGCGGTCCAGCGAACACCCGCCGAGCAGGACTGCCGCCACAACGAGCGCCACCATTGCCGCCGCCACGGTAGTCGTCTTCCTTCTGCTGTTCATCCCCCTACCTCCAGCCCCTTGAGCACGTTATGTCCATCTTCACCGTCATTCGGACAGCCGCCCCGCAAACTGCTCGCGCAGCTCCTCCTGCACAGCCTGCATCTGTTCCAGGGCACCGGCATCCTCCTGCCCCCGGACAACCCACAGCTGCTGAAACAGGGGCAGTATCTCGCGCTCCGTCGCCACTCCCAGATCAACCAGCGTCTCCAAGAGGTAGATCAGGTCGGCAAAGGCGTCCGCAGGCTGCAAGCGGCGGTCCAGAATGGTGCGCACGCTGGCCAATTGCTCGCAGCGCAGGCGAGCGTCTTCTTTGCCAAAGAATTGCTCCAGGGCAACCAGATCCTCCTTGTCCAGTGTCCAGCCTGACCCGCCCAGGTTCTCCTCCAGGTGGGGCAGGGTCGACGGACCTGTCAGCGCGCACACGACGCCCGGCTGGGCCAGCACCCAGGCGATGGCCACCTGGGCCGGCGTCTTGCCGTACCGGGCACCCAGCGTGTGGAACTGTTGCGCGATACGCAGGCCCGAAGCCAGCCGTTCCCGCTGGAACAGGGGGTCGATGCGGCGCAGGTCGCCCTCCTCAAAGGTGGTCTGCTGCCGGATCTGACCTGTCAGCATTCCGCGCCCGGTGGTGCTAAAGGCGATGAGGCCCACGCCGTGCTCCCAGCAGAGAGGCAGAACCTGCTGCCGGGCGCTGCGGGCAGCGGCGCTCAGTTCGGCTAGCGTGGAGAACACCCGCCCCGCGGCAAAATAGGCCGCCATGCGCGACACGGGCAGGTGGCCCACGCCGTAATGGCGGATCTTGCCTTCTTCCTTGAGCTGTTCCAACGCACCCACCGTCTCATCGACCGGCGTGTCGGGGTCGTCAAAGTGGACCTGGTATAGGTCGATGCGGTCGGTGTTCAGCCGGCGGAGGCTCTGCTCGCAAGAGGCGATCACCCGCTCTGTCGAGCAGTCGCGCCGGCCGTCTTCGTGGGCGCCGACTTTTGTGGCGATCCAAACCCGGTCGCGAAAGGGAGCCGCGGCCCTGCCCACGATCTCCACGGCAGGGCCGTAGACCGCCCCGGGGTCAAAAAAAGTCACCCCCCGTGCATAGGCCTGCCGCACCAGTTCCACGAACGATTCCGGGTCTTTCGGTCCGTACGCGCCGCTGAGAGCGTAGCAGCCCAAGCCAATCTCGGACAGCTTCTCACCTCGATGGATTCGGGTTTGCATCCTTCCTCCTTGCCTGCTAACGAGCCACCCACTTG
>JASFLR010000172.1:0-6553 GCA_050117995.1 Anaerolineae bacterium | reverse complement strand
TCAGGCGGGGCCCCTGGAGGAGTTTGATGGGGACCATCACTTCGCTCCCGCCAATGGCTTCTGGCTCGCGCCGCTGCATAGCCAGTCGGGCGAGATGCGGCTGGGGATCCTGGGTGTCGAGGCGAGGACCTCTGAACCCGATCTACTGCCGGAGGAGGAGGGTATCGCTTCTCTCCTGCTCTCCCGAGCGCAGGAAGCGCTGGAGGACCGCTATCTCCAGCAGAATGTATTCGATACTTTGAGGCGGATCCTGCCCAATATCGAGCAGCTGCACAGATGGCAGGATGCGACGCGATATGCAGGTTCTCCCCCTATGCAGCTCATAGGCTCCAGCCCGGTCAACTCTCCCGAGTTTCAACAGTGGGTCAAGGATGCGCTGAGTCACTACTGGGGAGGTCCAAAACTCACTGAAAGCCCCCTACTGACTCTGCGGATTGTGGCAGAGACTGCCCGCCAGCAAGGGGAGAATCCGGTGCAGGCGTTGCGCACAGTATTGGCGGAGGCGATAGAACGGGTCCGGCCGGCTGGCGAGCGAGAGAGCACGACCAGTGAGTGGCTGCTCTATAATATCCTCGATCTAAAGTTCATTCGCGGTCTGCGGGTGCGGGACGTAGCCGGGCGGCTGGCGATGAGCGAGTCGGACCTGTACCGCAAGCAGCGGGCGGCCATTGCCGAAGTTGCCCGGGCATTGGCCGACCTGGAACAGGATGGGACAGCCGCGCAGAGCGACGGTAGTCTACTGACGGCAGCACGGGAGACGGAAAGTGACCTTGACAATGGATTTTAACTGCCGTATAATTCATGCGTTCTCGTTCCCGCAGGTGTAGGCAGGAACGGGCGCGCCACTGGTAGCGACCGAGGCAAAGCGAGGCAGCATGGATAGTGGACTGGGTCCAGTGCAGGCGCCGGCAGACGATGTGGAGTGGTGGACGTCGCTGGACGAAGGCTATTGGCAGGCACTGCTGGAACAAGGCGAGATTGCGCCGGTAACCATACCACCCCCTGACCCTCAAGAGGCATTTCGCTTCCTCGACGCCGAGCTTTCGCTGGCTGGCAGCGGGGGACAAACCACTGGCGATGACGGCGACGGCCCCAATACCGGTCATGGATGGGGGGAGGCCAAGCGAGCCATGGACGACGGCGATCCCTTCACGCTTGAAGTGTGTGGTTCCAACCGGGGCGGCCTGCTGGTGCATTGGAATGGCCTGCAAGGGTTCATACCGGCGTCCCATTTGACCGAGATGGCCTCCCACCAGGACCCGCGCGAGCGGATCGAGAGACTGGCCCGGTACATAGGCGGATCGCTGAAAGTTCGGATCATCGAAGTCGATCCAGAGCAGAACCGGCTGGTATTCTCAGAGAGGGCAGCCCTGACCAGTGTGGCGCCATCGGTCGTGCTGAATAGTATTAGCGCTGGTGAGGTCCGCCAGGGCGTTGTGACCAACCTGACCTCCTTTGGCGCCTTTGTGGATCTGGGAGGCGTGGAGGGCTTGGTTCATATCTCAGAGCTATCATGGGACCGAGTGCGCGATCCAGGGGATGTCCTTCACCCCGGGCAGAGTGTGGAGGTCCATGTACTCGGGGTAAATCCCGAGGAGGGGCGGGTAGCCCTGAGCCTGAAACGACTGCGCCCAAATCCCTGGCACGATCTGGATGCGCGCTACCAGGCAGGCCAACTGGTTGAGGGCACAGTTACCAACGTGGTGAACTTTGGGGCCTTTGTCAGGATTGAAGAGGGCGTGGAGGGTCTGGTACATATTTCTGAACTGGCAGAGGGCGAGATTCCGCACCCCCGGAGTGTGGTGCGTGAAGGAGATCTGGTTCGCGTGCGGGTGCTAAACGTAGATCCGATCAAGCAGCGCCTGGGACTGAGCCTGCGGCAAGTCCGGGACGCGCAACAGGCAGAAGGATAGGCATGGGGCGGCGTCGAAGCAAGTCTAAGAAGCAGACCCCGATCACCCAGCGGGTGCGCGACTGGTTTGGGCAGCAGACGTGGAAGCTAGTCCTGACGCCAGCGCAGCGGCAGGTGCTGGGATTGGTGCTGTTTCTGGTCGCTCTGGTGACCTTTCTGGGCCTGCTGGGCGTGTCCACCGGCTCGGTTTTGGGTTGGTGGGTGGGTGCTGTCAGCCAGACCTTTGGCTGGGTGGCCTATGTCGTGATGTTTGGTCTGGCGATCGTGGGTGTGCGTCTGCTTTGGCCTGCCTTCTACCGATCGCTGCCGCTGCGCCCGGGCACGATAGTGGCTGTTGAGTTGCTGTTGTTGGTCTTGCTGGTTGCTAGCCATGCGCCGCTTGTGATCCGGTTGGGGGCTGACGGGGCTGGACTGGCGGCTTATGAGGGCCAGGGGGGCGGCTACGTGGGCTGGGCGCTGGGCGTGTTCTTGATGGAGGGGCTCGGCGTTGTAGTAGGCTCCCTGGTACTGGTTGCTCTGTTCCTGCTATCGCTCTATCTCGTCCTTCCCCTCTCTTGGGTGGACATTGAGGATTGGGTGTGGCATCAGGCCCGCCTGGTTTCGGCCGCGTTGGGCCGCTTGCAGGCGGCGAGACAGGGCTCCGCTGTGGTGCCTGAACCCGAGGAGGTGCCGTGGTGGGAACAGGAACCGGAAGAGCCCGAGCCGAAATCTCGGAAAAAGCGCACAGCAAAGCCCAAGCGCCCGAAAAAGCGCAAGGCCCGCAAAGGTGACGCAAATCTTCCACCTTTGGATCTGCTTGATCCTGCCTCGCCGGCGGCCTATGGCGATACCGACGTGCGCCGGAAGGTGCGCATCATAGAGGAGACCCTGGAGAGCTTTGGGGTGCCGGCCGATGTGGTTGAGGTAAACCAGGGCCCGACCGTAACGCAGTTCGGCCTGGACCCGGGATATATCGAGCGCCGCGTCGCGGGAGCAGGTGTCCAGCTCCAGCGGGTGCGAGTAGGCCGTATCGCGCGCCTGGCGGATGACCTGTCCCTGGCCCTGGCTGCCGCGCCCCTTCGCATCGAGGCACCAGTGCCGGGCCGGTCGGTGGTGGGTCTGGAGGTGCCGAACGAGGAAATCTCGCTGGTCTCGCTGCGCGGTGTGATGGAGTCACCCGACTTTGAACGCATTGACTCGCGCCTGGCAATTGCACTGGGTGAGAATGTGTCGGGAAAACCCCTGGCGGTGGATCTTGCCTTGATGCCGCACCTGCTGATTGCTGGCGCTACTGGTTCGGGCAAGAGCGTGTGCATGAATGCCATTATCTGCTGTCTGCTGGTCAACAATCCACCCGAGGACCTGCAGGTGCTGATGGTAGACCCAAAGATGGTAGAACTGGTCGGCTACAATGAAATCCCACACCTTGTCGCGCCGGTAGTGGTCGAGGTGGAGCAGGTGGTGAACGCTCTTGCTTGGGTGTCCCGCCAGATGGATGAGCGGTACAAGTTGTTCCACGACCTGGGGGTGCGCAACCTGGATGAATACAACCGGCGCGTCCGCAGGCTGAAGGACAAAGATCCGCTGCCGGCACTGGTGGTGTTTATCGACGAGCTGGCCGATCTGATGATGCTTGCTCCCGATGAAGTTGAGCGCCACATATGCCGTGTGGCGCAAATGGGTCGCGCGACCGGTATCCACCTGGTCATTGCCACGCAGCGGCCCAGCGTAGATGTGGTCACCGGCCTGATCAAGGCTAACTTTCCCGCCAGGGTCAGTTTTGCTGTAACCAGCCAGACCGACTCGCGTGTGATCCTGGATCAGGGAGGGGCCGAGTCGCTCCTCGGCAGGGGCGATATGCTCTTCATGTCGCCACAGAGGGCCTCTCCGATTCGCCTGCAGGGATGTTTTGTCTCGGACAAGGAGATCAGGCGGCTGACCGACTTTTGGCGGACACAGGGCGAGGATGAGGAGCAAGGCGAGCTATTTCCGCCATGGATGGGCTTTGAGGATGAGGAATCAGGCGATGACTATCTGGAGCAGGCCAGGCAGCTCGTCGAGACGCAGGAGCGTGTTTCGGCTTCCTACCTCCAGCGGCAGTTGCGGATTGGGTTCCCGCGTGCCGCACGGCTGATCGATCAGCTGGAGGCGGCGGGTCTGGTTGGGCCGGATGAAGGCGGCGGCAGGGGCCGGGAGGTGCTTGTCGGCAAGGGGATCGACTTTGACGAGATCGATGAGCGTTTGCCCGGCGTGGAGCCCAAGTAGTTGCCGGGGCTGAGCGGGGGAGAAGGAGGGCTGGTATGAACCGAAGGATAGTCGGCTTTATTGTGGGAATGGTGGTGGCCTTTGTAGGTGTTTTCTTCTTTGGATGGGTGTTGTGGTGGCTATGGAAACGCCTTGGTGAGCAGGAGCCTGCTCCTATCGAGATCGAGGCCCCGCTCCCTGTACCTGTGATCGAGGTGCCAGCCAAGGTCAAGGCGCCGGAACTGCCACCTGCGCCCGACGATCTGAAACGGATCGAGGGCATCGGCCCCAGGTACTCGA
Source organism: Anaerolineae bacterium (assembly GCA_050117995.1). Taxonomy (GTDB): domain Bacteria; phylum Chloroflexota; class Anaerolineae; order JAAYZQ01; family JAAYZQ01; genus JBFFCR01. The sequence continues at coordinate 2,118 of JASFLR010000172.1, read as the reverse complement.
GCGTTCTTCAAGGAGCGGGCATCATGACTTACGTCCAGTTGGCCGCGGCGAGTCCAGATGACCTGGACCAGATCCTGGCGGCAGAGGATCCGCGGCTGTCACGGCTGGCCGATCCTACGAGCTGGCCTGAGCAGGCCGCTCTGGCTGCCGCTGGCGATTGGGAAGCCCTGGACGCACTGCAGGAAAGGCTAAAGGGAGGGCGGCGGCCCTGATATTCGTGGATTTCCGGACTTGGCGCCCAGATAGAGATGCAGCAGTTGGGTCCGGACAGTTTACCCCGGCGGCTTGGGTGTGCGGGGAACAGAAAATAGGAGGGTGAGTTGAGCGGACACTCAAAGTGGTCGACGATCAAACGGAAGAAAGAGGCCAGTGACGCAAAGCGAGGGCAGATCTTTACCAAGCTGGCCAAAGAGATTGCCATTGCAGCCCGGGAGGGCCCCGATCCCGATATGAACTTCAAGCTGCGGCTGGTGATCGACAAGGCCAAAGCGGCGAACATGCCCAAGGATAATATCGAGCGCGCCGTCCGACGGGGGGCTGGACTGGAAAAGGGCGCCGAGCTCGAAGAGATCACCTACGAGGGCTATGGACCGCACGGTGTGGCCATGATCATCCAGGTAGTCACAGATAACCGTAACCGGGCTGTGGCCGACATCCGGCGCGGGTTCACCAAGATGGGTGGCAGCCTCGGCGAGACGGGCTGTGTGGCCTGGCAGTTCGAGTCAAAGGGCTATCTTACCCTGGAGCCTGACGGCCTGGACCAGGATCAGATCTTTGATATCGCGGTCGAGTGGGGGGCGGACGACGTGGTCTTTGGCGCTGACCTGATTGAGATCTTTACGAGCCCGGATGACTTTCGAACGGTGCGGGAGGCGTTCGAAGGGCGGGGCATTGCCCTGCAGTCGGCCGAGATCACGCTGGTGCCCAAGACGACGATCGAGCTGGACCAGAAGAAGGCCATGCAGAATATGAATCTGATCAACGCCCTGGAGGACCTCGACGACGTCCAGCAGGTGTACTCGAATCTGGATATCACCGATGAGTTGATGGCTGTGTTTGAGAACGAGGACTAGTGCTAGTTCTGGGCGTAGATCCTGGTACGGCAATCACTGGCTACGGGTTGGTGCGCGAAGAGGAAGGGGGGCTGACGCTGGTCGACTATGGTGTCATCACCACGCCGGCGGGCCAGCCCCTTCCAGAGCGTCTGCAGACCATCTACTCCGGACTGGCGGATGTGGCTCGCAAGCACCAGCCCCAGCAAGCAGCCGTCGAGGAGTTGTTCTTTAGCCGCAACGTGCGCACGGCGCTGTCGGTGGGGCACGCGCGCGGGGTGGCGCTGCTGGCCCTGGCTGATGCAGGGCTGGCCATTTACGAGTACAAGCCGCTGGAGATCAAGCAAGCCATCACCGGATATGGCGGCGCGGACAAGCAGCAGGTGCAGGAGATGGTGCGCCTGCTGCTAAGCCTGGATCATGTGCCCCAGCCGGACGATGCGGCGGACGCCGTGGCAGTGGCTGTGTGCCATATCCATTCGGCGCGCATGACGGCGCTGATAGAAGATGCGGGGTGAGCTATGCTTGCCAGTCTGAGCGGAAAGGTGGCGTCGACCGGTGAGGACTTTGTTGTCATCAAGGCCGGCGGCGTGGGCTTCCACGTCTCTGTGCCCCAGACCGTGCTCGATAGTCTGCCTGGTCCTGGCATGGAGGTGACGGTCCACACCCACCTGCATGTGCGCGAGAACGACCTGGCACTGTATGGCTTTGGCTCCAGGGAGGACTTGGCCCTCTTCCGGCTGCTGCTGGGCGTATCGGGGATCGGGCCAAAGGTGGCGCTGTCCCTTCTCTCGTTTCTGCCAAGGGATCGGCTCCAGGCAGCTATTGCGCAGGAGGACGTGGCAATGCTGGCCCGGGTGCCCGGCATCGGCCCCAAGACTGCCAAGAAGCTGGTGTTTGACCTGAAGGACAAGATAGCGGCGGAGATAATGCCCGGCGAGCCCCAGCCCGTCCTCACTGAGGCCGATGCCGACCTCATTGCCGCACTGACCTCGCTGGGCTATAGCGTCTCTGAAGCGCAGGAGGCGATCCGCTCGTTGCCCCGCGAAGCACTTGAACTGGAGGA
>JASFLR010000171.1:0-6558 GCA_050117995.1 Anaerolineae bacterium | reverse complement strand
CTGCCCTGGCACTCGTACTCTATGCGCACAAGTACCGGCTCGCCGGTTCGGAAGGTCCATCGGGGCTTGCCTTCAGTGTCCACCATGCTGACATGTTGAATGCGCAGTTCCTTGGCTTCGGAAGGACTGACGATTTCTCCGCTGTTATCCTGAGCCAGCTTCTCCGCGAGCTGTTCTTCGAAGAACGCCCTGTAGCCTGATATGACTCGTGAGGGATCTCCCACCTGCTGGATCAGTCCATGATTCAGCCAGATGACTTGGCTGCACAGCCGCTCGACAGACTGGAGGTCATGGGAGACGTAGACGATGGTGCAGTCACTGCGTCTGAACTCGGCGATCTTTTCCAGACATCTCTGCTGGAATGCTGCGTCACCCACAGCCAGCACTTCATCAATTAGCAGGATGTCGGGTCTTGTATGCACGGCTACTGAGAAACCGAGCCGCACGAACATGCCAGAGGAATAATGCTTGACAGGGATGTCGATGAACTGCTCGAGTTCCGCGAAGGCGATGATTGCATCCAATTGCTTGTTGACCTCGCTGCGACTCATGCCAAGGATGGATCCGCTCAGGTAGATATTCTCGCGCCCGGTGAGCTCAAGATGGAATCCGGCACCAAGCTCTAACAATGCTCTGACGCGACCAGCTATTTCTATCTGCCCGGAAGTTGGTTCAATGATGCGAGACACAAGCTTCATGATTGTGCTCTTGCCAGCGCCGTTGGGGCCGATGATCCCTAACATAGCTCCCTGTTCCACGTCGAAACTCACATCACTAAGAGCCCAATATCTCTCCTTGGAAACGGGCCGCTGCATGTGAAGGATGCTGAGGAATAGCTCCTGGAAGGAGCGTGGTCGTTCGTGCTTGAGCATGAACTGCTTGGAAACGTGATCGAACCTGATTCTTCTCATCTTGTCTTGGGTCATCCTATGGTCTCGCTAGCATACTTCAGAAATGGTGCCTGGTGTCTCGTGTGAGTCCCATGGAAATGCTGGGCCGTGGTTCGTGGTGGGCTGTGCCGTCGAGTTCACTCGTGTAGCTCGGGATCCTATCATATCCCAACGTAAGCACCAAATTCTCTGGCACAGCCCATCTTGGCATCCTCCATCGCTCGGTTGTGCCATCTTGAAGGGGCCCGTGCGGCATATCACCTTTCCTGTTTTACTATCGCTTGCCAAGACAGGCGCTCGCGGAGCCACACGGGGCCATGGTCGATGTGTGCTCCAATCCATTGGCCAGTGGTGGAGGCGCAGTACCACAGCGGCGCGTATAGCATCCAGCACAGCCGCTCAACTAGTGGTCGCTCGCATTGCCACAAGAACTTCAGATCACGCCTGATCCGCGCGGGCGCAGGGTGACGCGGAGGCATCATACGGTTTGTCCAGCCACGCATAGCTGCCCGTACACCGCGTCCCGAATCGATGTTCTCCCTAAACAATCGGCTCAGCGAGCCGCTGTGAGAGTGCAGTACGGCTGATGCAGGTTCGTACACCAAGCAGTATCCGCTCTGCAGCACATGCACGGCCCAAGCCAGATCCTCAGCAAAGTCTACCTCTGGAAAGGGAACGGTCTGCCAGACTTTCCGGCGCAGGCAGGAACTGGTATTGGAAAAGTGCGCTAGGGCATGTCCGTCCCTTGAGAGGTTTGCCGATCCATCGAGGCACTTGACCAGTCGCGCCTCGCCTCCGACCTGCTCCCACTCCTCGCGTATGCGCCGGGCCAGCAGAGGATCGCAGTCCGGGCGGGGGATGTGGCGGCTAAAGGCACCGGCTACGCCACTGTCCGTAGCAACTGCATCGACCAACGCATCCAGCCATCCCGGCAGGGGCGTGGCATCCTGGCTCAAGTAGACTAGATATTCTACACCGGGGGAAACCAAGCTGGCAGCCAGGTTCCGAGTCCGCCCATGCTGGAAATCGCCGGGCAGGATCTCGACCACACGCACCCCACGGTTCTCAAAAATCGTGTGCGTTCCGTCAGCAGAGCCCGAATCCACGGCCAGGACCTCGAACCCGTACTGCGACTCCTGGGCAAAGATGGCGTCCAGGGTGTCTTCTAGGTAGGCTGCACCGTTCTTTGTAAGTAAGATGATGGCGACCAAGTTGCTCAACAGATCCTCACCGTTCGCGCTCAGGGCCTAACTCGCAACATGAGATTATAGCACGTTCGATGCGGGTCTCCAAATGCTCGCCGCAACCGTGCCGGGGGCTGCCCGAGGCGAGTGCGTAATCGTTTTGTCAGTGACTTGACAGCCGAATTATCCAAACTGGCCTTTGTCGCCCGAAACCAGGCTGGAGTGGTCGATCTTGTCTCAATCAGGCTGCCAATGCTGGATATCTGTGATGGCATTCATAATATCCTGACAATTCAATGACGCACCCGCCCGAGGCAGAACCGTCAAGCTTCATGGAATCTCTGGGGCTGGCTGCAATGACTCGTAGATCTGCTCAACCTCGAGTACGTGTTCCTCCCTGCTTTTGATCTGCTTGGCACTGTGCCGCGCGCCATCCTGCAGGCGGGCAAGCAGTCCACGTTCTACGCTGAGGCGCTGAAGAGCGCCATGCAGGGCATCTACACCACCGGCTGGTACTAGCAGGCCGTTTCGCCCGTGCTCGACTATCTCTGGGAGCGCGCCAACCTCGGAGGCGACGACAGGCGTGCCGGATAGGAGCGCCTCCCTGGCAACGATGGAAAAGGTCTCGTGCCATAGCGATGGTACGATTACCACGTCGATGCTCCTGAGGATGGCGGGTAAGTCTTCTTGGTGGTAGCGGTCCATCAACATTGCCCTTGGATCCTTGGCTACGAACCGCCGGACCTGGCTGATAAAGGGATCGCCGGGTATGGCAAATCCGTGAATAGCGAGGGTAGCACCTGGGACTTGCAGACGCCGAAAGGCACGGAGCAGGATGTCGACCCCTTTGTGGCGGAGAAGTGCCCCGAGGTATCCCACGCGCAGCCCGCTACCAGGCTTTGCCTGGTTGGGTGTCGCCCCGCGCCACGGGCTCAAGTCCAGGCCAAGTGACATCACCCGGATCCGGGATTCGGGCACGCCATGCCTGACATACAGGTCGCGGACGAATCTGGAAGGTGTGAGGATGAGTGGAGTCTGCGCGAGTAAGGAAAGCATATAGCTATCGCGGTCTATGTACGGTGAGCGTGCCAGTTCGCGGTGTGTCCTGGGCATTCTGTGTGCGGCTCTTGACAGGGCGCCCAGAATGCGTCGTTTGGTGTGTTCGTTGAGACGCTTGCGCAGCAATTGGTAGATCCAGGTGCCCTTCAGTGGCAGTAGTAGATCGTCGGGAGATAGCGCGCAGTCATAGCAATTCACGCCTCCCGCAGGGCCGGGGCAGATATGCCCTTGGCGATGCAAGAGCTGGACGCGGCTACAGATGAACCAGTAGTCGTGCAGGGTCAAGAGATACGGAACCCCGGCATCAGCTGCCACTTCGAGGAGGGAGGCAGATAGACCGATACAATGCTGAAAGTGAATGAGATCTGGTTCCCATTCATGCAGCGTTTGTTCAAAGATCGACTCTATGCGCCGGTCGAGGTAGAAGTCCTGGATCCGTGAGGCATGCTGGAAGTCATTTACGACGCGACGGACAGGAAGCCCGTCAAAATGCCCGTCAAGGGAATCATAGTCAGCGCGGTCGGGGGCACTCTCGCGGCAGAAGATCCTGACCTCATGGCGAGTACTCAGGCCGCGGCTGAGCTGGTGGGTATATTGCTCAACGCCAGCGGTGGCTGTGGGGGGAAAGCCATTAGTGACCTGAAGGACTCGCATCTAATTGGGAAGGACTCGCCTCTCGCGCGATTGGCTTACAATCAATACTTCTGCTCGTAAGCATCCTGGGTGGTACCGGAACTGCCTGCACGATACTGAGGTCGCTGACCTCTGGGCAGCAGTAGGTTTCAGTATAGCCGTGTTCAGCTGGCAAGTCAATTCGCTTCGCTTTCGTGGGTCCCATACTGCCGGCGTCATCTTCCGGTGGTTGATCCTTGAGGACACTCTACGACCGAATGCGAACAAGGTTTCCGGCAATCCACTGCTTGAGCTTTTAGGGCAAGCGACTATTCAGAGGAGTACTGATTCACGGCGCGGTGCTAGAGGAGACTAGTGGCAGATATGTTCGGTAGGCTTCTTCGACCACCGCTACCGACAGTGTGTTTGACTTGATCATGCCCGCCGCCTCTGCGCTTATGGTGAGCACATAGGTCCCGGGCGGCGTACCTTCGGTTGCATGCAGTTCAACCACTGCACCAGTTGCATCCGGGCTTACAACTGGGGGATCTGTCGCGTACCGGACCCCTTCCGGAGCACCGGTCACAGAGATACTCACCGGCGTGTCGAAAATCGGCGCCTGATCCACGATGACCTGTACAACAGCTGTATCGCCCCATTCTAGCAACACTGCCCGGGGAGTGGCCCTGAGCGTGAAACAGGACCTGCCAGCAGGCTTGATCTCTGCGTAGCCAGGGAACTCGGTCAAGTATGTGGGGGCGTTGATTGCGTTTCTGTATGCGGCGGTGTAGTAGGGCATGGGGCCCGGAAGCGACCCGTATTGTGTGGTCACGGTCACCCGAAAGTCGGCTTCGTCCGGGTTGTTGTACGCAAAATCGTTGAACCAGACGACAGCTCTGACGTTGGGATACTCTACGAGGCCTCGATAGATGTTGCTGATCCAGTTTGTCTTCGAACCGGGTAGGTCTACGCTGCCGGTGGGTCCGACCATCAGAGGCTTGTCGTAGCGGCAAGCCGTGTTTCGCAGGAATTCGTCAAAGAGGTAGTCGAACTCGACCCAGCCAGGACCTTTCGTGAAGTCGTTGCCCCAGTTGAACCCATAGACGCCGATCCAGTCCACATAGTCGTCGCCAGGATAGTAGAGGTTATAGTCGGTCATCGGGGCATCGGGGCGGTCCGACTTGTAGTTGGGAGGCCAAAGCCATTGGACATTGGTGGCGCCTGCCTGGGTGAATATCCTGTGCACATGGCGCCAGGCAGCAATGTACGCAGCGGGATCCCCGAAGAAGGGTGAGTAGGTCTCGTTGAACTCGTGAGCAAAGCCGATGATGATGGGCTTGCCAAACTCCTTCACGCCCTGGGCGCTGGCCCTGAGTTGGGCATCATAGAGGCCGTTGGCGATATCCCAAAGCTCGATATTGGGCACCGGGTCCATCTGGACGTAGGGAATGGGCGATGGGTCAAGGTGGTCTTTGAACTGATCAAAGAGATATCCTTCGAGTCCGATGGTGAGATCGCTGTAGTACATAATGATCGGGTGCCGGCGTCCCACGAGCTGGTTGAAGACCTCGATCTCCTGCCAGTAGTACAGCCGATTGGGCCCAAAGGAAGGGTCCACAGGCGGGATATGAGCTCCCAGCAGTATGCCAGGGCTCTCTTCCGGATCGGTCTGTGCGGTGGCGGGCACGGACAGGCCAATGTGAATTAGTACAGACGCCAGCAACAGGGCAATGACCGGCGTCCAAGGGTATCGCTTTTGCATAGGCAACCTCAGAGCATCATTCAGCGGGTCGCATTATACATGAGGGAGGGCGATCTTGGCAATAGGAGGATAGTACTTGGTCAAAGTTCTTTATGCAGGAATTGATAGGACATCTCCAGAACCTCGATGGCCATAGGCGTTTTCGAGTGGCATGAGCTGTTCAGAATCAGCCGTAGAACGTCGCATCATGACACACTATCGATTGAGCAGTTGGGCTTGCCGGGACAGCAGGCCGACAAGCCATCCAGGCAGCTTCTCAGCTCGGGATCCAGCGTACATGCCGGCTTCTGTCGCTAGGTGCCACAGTGGAGCATAGAGCATCCAGCGTACCTTGGCAGCCACGCTGGTCTCCATCCGCCAGATGTAACGCCAGTCCTTGAGAGTCTGCTCTGATAGCCGGCGGAGGAGCCGGATCGGCTGAGCCGTAGCATGCTCGGGCAGGCTGTGAATCTGCCTCATGGCCCAAGCATGGTCTAAATTCTGGGCAAGCTGTTGCCATAGCGAGTAGTCATGGGAGTGTAGCACTCGAGAGGATGGTTCGTAGACCAAAGTGTACCCTGCGCGCAGCACCCGATCGGCCCACTCGGCATCCTCGGCAAACCGCACGGGGTTGAAGGGATGTTCTTCCCATACGGATCGGCGTATGGCAGAGCTAGTGTTAGAGAAATGCGCCAAGTAGGCTCGGTTTCGCTCGTAGGCATCCAGTTCGGTCGCTTTCTTAACGACGCGTTCCGGTGTGCCTGTCTGCTGCCACTCGGTCGTCATGAGACGGGCCATTGAGGGCGAGCAGGTGGGCCGGGGTATGTGCCGGCTGAAGGCGCCAGCAACATCGGTGTCCTTTCGCAAGGGGTAAAGGAGATTTTCCAGCCAGCCCTCGAGCGGCGTGGCATCCTGTGTCAAATAGACCAGGTAACGGCTCTTCGGGGAGGCTAATCGTGCTCCCAGGTTGCGTGTCTCTCCGTGGTTGAACTCCTCTGGCGGGATGCGGTGTGTGTGGATGGGGAAGGAACAGGCTGTCTCCCAGGTTCCATCGGTGGAGCCTGAGTCGAGC
>JASFLR010000170.1:0-6567 GCA_050117995.1 Anaerolineae bacterium | reverse complement strand
AGATCCTGATGCCGGCCAGGTGCTGGCCCTTGTATCTGCAATCAAGGGCGCAAGCCGCCTGGACTTTGGGCGCCTCGATCGGTTATCGAACCATGTTTTGGGTGCATACCTGGAGAAGCTTCTCGATCAATACCTGGAGGCGGTGGAAGAGGAGGATGGCCGGGTTCAGCGCGACCTTGAGCGCTTGAAAGAATCAGTGGCCGACGGCGGCAAGAGGGGACGGACCGGCAACTTGGTCGGTATACTGAATGAACTCAACGGGCTGGTTCACCTGGACGTCGGCGCGCTTGAAGAACTACTGGGACAGGCTGTAGCTCACGAGTATGACAAGTGGGCCCAGCACCAGGTCTCGGATATCATTGCCGATGCGAGCAGGAACCAGCTACGGGCGACATCTTGGGAGGCCATTGTTGAGCATCTACTAGCCACTCAATACACTCAGAAGCAGGTCTATGACCGCGAGCACCGCCGTCGTGCCACCTGGGTTCAGAGGCTTCCATTTAACCTGATCGCCCTAGCCGCCACGGAGGACATGGATCAGGAGAGCCTGCGAGAGGAGCTCCTGGAATCGCTGCGTGGTGCAATACAGCAGCGCGAGCAGGAGTGGGGAAAGCAGGAGCTCAAGCGCTGGGGGCATCTGTCCCTGGACGACCTGGACTCCAAGATATACCAAAGCCTGCTCCGTTTCCTGGGCGAACAAGAGGTAGGCGATCTCAGAGATGAGTTCATAGACGACCTTCCAGCCGAACTGCATGACCGGCTGCGATTTGTGCTAGCCATACGCCAATGGGAGGATCGGGGGGCGCGATTGGAGGAGCTTCCTCAAGCCGAAGAGCTGGTGAGCGCGCTGGGAGCTGCCGCGGGACAGGAACTGCTTGTCACACCGATCCTCGACCTAGACGAGGAAATGCAGGACCAAGTCAGAGATCACGTGCGGGAGGCAGGCCTGCTGGACGATCCGCAGTTGCGGAGCAGACTCATCGAACAGCCGATCCGCAATTGGGAGCAGCGCACGCGCGATGAAGTGGCCCGTTTCTGGGGTCGCCAATTCATCGAGACACACCGCAGCCAACCATTCGCCGAGATAGAGGCCCCTCATCGTGCAGCAGCAATTTTGTTCCTGGAAGAGAACCAGCGCTTTGTGGATGAAGAGCGGGTACAACGCTTCCTGATCCGCGAGCGGTTCAGTGACCTGGCGCCTGAGACTCAGCAAGCCACCCTGATGCAGCTATCCCGGACAAGACTGGAGCGAATGGGCAAGCGCAAGATGTCAAATCTCGACGTCAGCACTCGCCAGGCAGTCAGTGACTCGCTGCAGCGCATGGGCCTGTTCACCGATAGGGAGCGCCGCAATGGCCTGCTTGATGGCACGCTATCGGACCTCGAGCCAAACGTTCTTACCGAATTTGCGGCATTCCTGGGCCGCCAAGAACTTGCCGACCGGTCCCTGGCCGACCTGGATCCCACTATTCAGGCACCGGTTCTCGAGCGGCTGAAAAGCGCGGAGGCGATGGCAGATCCGGCTAGAACAGAAGGGCTGGACACGCTGCACCTGCACGAACTCGATACGGAGCTGGCCGCTTGCGTGCGCCAGAAGCTAATCGACGAACTCCAGGCCGAGCTCGCAGCCAAGACGATGGAGGAGCTTCCGACGGACACCCGCCGCAAGGTGCACCGGGCACTGGATCAACAGAACTACTTTGTCGACCAAGAACGAGCCAACTGGTACGAGCGCAAGACGATCGCCCAGCTACCAAGCGACATCCTGCGCGACCTGGAGCAGCATCTTGGGGCAATCAGGTTAGCAGAGATAGCCGGTGTGCCTTTCCGGGAGATCGATCCTGAGATCCGAGACAGCTTGCTGGACCATCTCGACGAGTCGAGGCTGTTCTCCGACCGGGCAGAGCGCCTGAGACTGGTCCAAGGTGGCAGTATTGAGGATCTGCCCGAAGCCGTGCTCGAATCTGTTGCACACCATCTGGGCCGCCAGTGGCTGGTGCAGTTGCGCGACCGCAGGCCGCCCGACATCGACTCAGGGAATAGGGAGACGCTGTGGGTCTTTTTACGCGAGCGGGGCTACTTCACCGACGAGTTTAAGGAGGAGCTATTCGCCTACCAACGCCTCGACGAATTCGACGCTGAGACACAACAGAGGGTGCAAGAGGCACTCGTGGACCAGCTCAGCACCGATCTTGATTCGCAGCCGCTCGGCGACATGCCGGCCGAACTCCAGGCCAGAGTGCGCGAGCAATTGACAGAAGCAGACTACTTTCTGGATGAGACACGCCTGGGACAGGCACAGAAGTCGACGCCTGCAGAATTGCCCGCAGACCTGCAGCTGGCAGTGGAGCGCACGCTGGGGATGCATCTCCTCAGCGAGCTAGCCGACGCGCTCGTCGCCAAGCTACCCGAAGAGATCCAATCGAGCCTGTGGCGGTATCTGGACGAGGTGGGCTATCTAGTAGATGAGAAGCAGCGAAAAGAGATGCTCGATCGGCGCCTGGTAGACCTCACCAGCGACGTGTACGAATCTGTGATCGCCGATCTGGCTCAAAGCGTTGGGGAGGAGATCGGTGACAGCCTCGTGGCTGATCTTGACGATGATCTGCGGCAGGGACTTCGGGAGGCACTCGAAGCGCTGGAATACTTCACCAGTGCTGAAGTGAAAGAGCGTGTGCTGGCGCAGCCGATCGGCAGCCTGCGACGCGATGATCTGGATGCGCTGGCGCTGGCGCTGGGACTGAACTGGCTGGACAGCTTCGGGGATGAGCGGCTTGCTGATCTGTCACAAGCTGATCAAGACGCCATTCTGGCGCATTTACAGGCCAGTGATTGGTTCCTGGATCAGCAACGCCTCGAGCAGTTGCTTTCCAGTACTCTTGGCGAGCTGGAGGCCGGGGTGCGACAGAGTCTCGTGGCTCTTCTCCGACGGGAACAGACAGAGCGACTGCGCAAACAGAAGCTGGACAGTATGGACAGAGGGCTGCGCAGAGCTGTGCGCGAAGTCTTGTGGAGACAGGGATTGGCCCTTGATGAGAGCCAGATGCGAGCATACCGCAGGCAACGGCTTGGCGAGCTCGAGGCTGGCGCCTATGACGATCTGCTGCGGGTCATAGGCGAGGATGGTGTCTCGGAGTGGAGTTCGACTCGCTTCCAAGACCTGGATGGGGAGCAGCAGGCTCTGCTAAGCGCCTATTTGGGCAGGATGATACTGGGCCGCGTCGAGCGCCGTGTGCTGCTGCACACGATCAGCCGACTGTGGATCGATTATCTGACCGATATCGAGGATCTACGGCGAGGTATCGGACTGGAGGCGTACGGTCAACGCGACCCGCTGGTCGAGTACAAGCGACGCGCTTTTGAGCTCTTTGAAGAGCTAGGGGACAATATCCGACGGACGACCATCCGCATCCTGTTTCGCCAGCCGCCGGAGGTGCTGAGTCCCTCGTAAGAAGGATGGGCAGAGACGCCCGAACGGTCTGTGCTTCGGGTTGGGGGATACGCTTGATTTTTTCGCGTGATGATGTTACAATAGGGCCCAAGTACGTAGGTCCGACCGCTTTGGTGGAAGAGACACCATGAGCAGGCTCATGTACTGGCGCTGGGCGTTGCGGTAGAGTGACCACCCATCAGGGACACGAAGCCCTGAACCCGCAAAGGGAGGTGCAACATTGGTCTTCAGCGGAGAAGATTTCACCACGAGACTTATGAATGACATGGACCCGCCGCTCCTGGACCTGGTCAAGACCAAGGTGAACTCGTTCATCAAATGGGACCTGGTTCGCTTTCTAAGAGAGAATCCCAACACGGCCGACACCGCGGAGAATATCGCCAAGTATGTGGGGCGGAATGCCGCCACTGTCGAGCCGGAACTGCGGGAGCTCGTCGATAGCGAGATCATGGAAGTCAAGCCAGTGGACGGGATGCAGGTCTATTCCCTCACGACTGACGAGAGCACGCGGGAATTGCTCGACCGCTTTATCACAGCTTGCGAGGATCGCCATTTCCGCGTGAAGGTGATCTACCACATCGTCCGCGGCATGCGGTAGGCTCGGATCGGGCCATCCCTTGCGCCAGGCACGATGATCCTGCACGAAACCTGATCCAACCAAGACGCGACGCGTGCGGCGCAAGAGACAAACTCGATCCGGGATACGCTGCCAACCCGATGAGTAGACCAGTGCGTCCATAGGAGGCTAGCAATATGAGCAACGAACGAGTCAAAACTGATGTCAAGGGTCTCGATGATATGCTCAATGGGGGTTTCCTCCCGCAATCAGCTAACCTGATCGAGGGACCACCAGGGACGGGCAAGACCACTTTGGGTATGCAGTTCATATACAACGGCATCCAGTATCACGACGAACCGGGCCTAATTCTCACCTTTGAAGAGTTTCCCCAGCAATACTACCGGGATGCCGAGAGCTTTGGCTGGGATTTTCGCCGACTGGAGAGCGAGGGCAAGCTGAAAGTGATTATGACCAGCCCCGGCGTCAGTCGTTCCGAAGCAGAGAGTGTGGGAGGTAGAATCGAGACCTTAGCCCGCGAAATGGGAGCGCGCCGCATCCTGGTGGACAGCATCTCCCACTTTGACCAGATGGCGGAAGACGCGCTCGAGCTTCGGTCAGTGGTGTTTGGCTTCATCAATGCCCTCAAGCGCGAGGGGTTGACCAGCGTGCTGACACGAGAGAGCCCGGTGTTGCTTGGAGGCGAAGAAGAGAAACACTCGATTGCGTACGTGGTGGACAGCTACATCATGCTGCGCTACGTGGAGATTGAGAGCGCCATCCGCAAAGCCCTGCTTGTGCTCAAGCTACGCGGCAGCGATCACGCCAAGGATATACGTCAGTTTGAGATCACTGACCATGGCATCGAGATCATGTCCCGGTTTGAGGGACAGGAAGGGATCATGAGCGGGAGTCCGCGCCGGATGGCGGAGGCTTTTGACGAAGCATTCAAGCCTTGATCCGGCGAGAGGCGCGTCAATGAGAGGATACCTGTGGCCGGGTACGCTGTTTTGGGGGATTGTTGCAGGGGAGATCAGGATAGAAAAGGCTCCCGGTCCTAGTCCGCAGAGGCATGATATCGATGCACATCCTTAGCTCCCTCGTAGTCGCCTTTGGCTGGGTCATCGCAGCGATCCTGATCTTCTTTCTGTTTCTCATAGGCCGTTTCTATGAGAATCGATTTGGCCAGAAGGCCCACTACCAACTGATGTGGATTCCCCTGGTGCTGCTTGTAGCAGCCGCAATCGGCGACGCCTTCTTTGCCAACAGCTACACAGGTGACCCACTGCTGGACTTTGTGGGAGCATTCTATCCGGACCTGGCGCTCTTTGTGGGAGGCGCAGCCCTGATCTTCCTGTGCTACTACCTGTACCGGATCATGATGGGGGGCAGGCGATGACGGAGATCATCGGGGCAGTCCTCGGCTCCCTCGGCCTGGGCTCGCTCATCTTCGCGCTGATAATCCTGGCACAGTTCGGCCGCAAGCTGGGTGCTGTCACCAAGATGAGAGCATACTACAAAGGCTACTATATCGCCAGCTGCCTGGTAGGCATCGCCCTGGTGATCAGAGCCATTAGAGCCAGTGTGTTCTGGGCACCGCCCGGATCTACCCCCACATTGCTTGGAGCTCCGCTCTTCTACCTATTCCTATATCACCTACCGCTGATAGTAGGCCTGGGCCTGGGACTAGTAATCACATGGCACTATTGGAGCTGGCTCTTGAAAGAACGATAGTGGATGGCCGATCGTTTTCAACGCGTATTCGACAGCATGACAACGGCAGTGGATGGCCCAGGGATCAGTCTGTTTGATGTCCCAGATGAAACGTTGGGCCAGGCCTTGCTCCCTGTCCTGCGCGAATTGCACACAGTTGTGACCTACGATGCCGTCTTTGTCAGCCTGAGCACCGACCGGGGCTGGCCAGTCCTCGTGGGAGACGCTATCTCGCCGGAAGTTAATCTTCTCGCCGTGGCACAATCGCTGCCCACACCTCTCCTGGAGAGGATGTTGGAAACGCAGCAGCCGCAGTTTTTGGCGAAACCCCACTCCCCTACCAAGGAGAAGCCCCCTCTCAGTACGCAGGCTGCGCGCGCCTGGGTTATCGCTCCAATCCAGGCCTATGGCAGTGTGTTCGGGATGCTCGCTCTCTGCAACAGCGAGCCGGGGCTCTACGAGCAGAGGGATGCAGACTTGGCGATGGCGTATGCCGGTCAGGCAGCCATGGCCCTTGAGAACCTGCAGTCGTCCCAAGAGACCAGAAAGCGCATGCAAGAGTTTTCCAGCCTGATGGAAGCCAGCCAGGCACTCTACCAGGCGGCGGACCTTGAAACGATCCTGGATATCGTCCTGAAAGAGGCATTCGCCCTGAATGAAAGCCAGGAGGGCTCGATTATCCTCATCGATCCGCCGGATGGCGATAAACTGCGCATTGTTGCCGAGCGGGGATTGGGACCGGAGGTGGTGGTAAAGTTCAACAGCCGCCCTGTCAGTCGTCATGAGGGGACCTATCGACGAGCACTGACCACCGGAGAGATCGTAGAAGTCCCTGACACTGCCTCTG
>JASFLR010000169.1:0-6608 GCA_050117995.1 Anaerolineae bacterium | reverse complement strand
GACCCATAGAATCTTTGGCGCAGTGAATCCAGTTAGAGCAACATTGCCGGTAATCTGGATGAATTGATCCTTGCCAATCCGCCGGTGGATTTCGTCGCATTGTGCCTGGGTGCGTTGGTCGTTCCATAAGATGGCGGGGCGCAAGACATTACCAGCGCGGTCGAGCAACACCAAGCCGTGCATCTGTCCGGTCAGGCCAATGCCACCAACGTCGATTGGGTTGATATCCGACTCCTCGAGCAGATCATGAATGGATCTCTGCGTCCCCTCCCACCACAGGCTGGGGTGTTGCTCACTCCACAGGGGATATGGAGTCTCAAAGGGATAGACTGTCGAAGCTACCGAGACCACCTGACCTACGGAATCGATCAGCAGGGCCTTGGTAGCAGTGGTAGAAACATCAATGCCGAGAAAATAGGTCATATTGACTGCTCCAGTTTCAAAGCTGCTACAATCCCCCGCACATCTTTCTCGCTCTGCATAGCTGGGATGCCTCTGTATGACTCCCAGCAATACGTTCCTGCCAGGAGTCAAGACTGTCAACAGGCTGTGGTTTCCCTCGCCCCTTCCACCCGCCATTGGCCAGGAGGAAGGGGCTCGGGCAAAAGAGGAGGAAAGAAGAACCCCGCTCGAACGGACCCGAGTAGAGGGCCTTGCTCGCTCGAAGCCAGGTTTGTCTGCAAGCTTCAAAGGCGCATCACGCCGCCGTCTATGAGGCCCACTAGCAAAGGAGCGTCTGGCTCAACTCCCTGCGGGGCCGCCACGCAGGTCAAGCCCGCACCAGACTCCGCGCCTGAATCCCACTCGGCCCAGGACTGTCCCCCATCGCGTGACAGGAGCAGTCCATCGCCCACCATGACCAGGATGTCGGCCTTCTCGGGAAAGTCCGGCGAGAGAACCATGGCGTTCACGGCATCGCGGATACTGTCTTCACCCAGGCGCGCCCAGCTGCGGCCCCCGTCGTGGGAACGATAGAGACCGTGGGACTCGGTGCCGGCGAACAGGATGCCGTCCTCGGCAAATGCCGGCGACAGGGCCAGGCTGAGCACTGGTGCCAGGTCCGGGGAAAAGTCTACCTCCCGCCAGGCGCGACCGCCGTTTGTACTGCGAAAGATGCCCGAGTCGACGCCGACGAATAGGGTCTCGTCGTTAGCAAAGTCCGGCGAGATGGCCAGGCAGATGGTGTTCAGGTCCAGCAGCCCAAAGTTCCAGGCGGCCCAGTGGCCGCCCCGATTGGAGGAGCTGAATACGCCATCCTCCACCGTGCCCGCCAGCAGTATGCCATCACGGGCATAGTTTGGTGAGACGACGAGGACTGAGACCACCGGGGGCGGTGAGGGGAACTCGACCACGTCCCAGGTCTCACCCACGTCGAACGAGCGCAGGATCCCACCCGGCGCGCCGGCAAAGACTGTCCGGTCGGTGGCGAAAGCGGGCGAGAGGGCTACGGCCATCGTTGGCAGCGGCGCCTCTAGATCCAGACTCGTGTAGGCCGGTTGCCAGGTCTGCCCGCCATCTACGGAACGGTAAAGCCCTGACCCTCGCGCGGCGAAACAGATCCCATCTTGCTCAAAGGTGGGCGAGGCCGCAAGCGCGTAGGTGATATCCTGCAATTGTGTCTCGTTAGTCATTTGCTCTCCGCTGTCGAAATCAGTGCAATGGTCTGGCAAGGTGGGCGGGCTGGCTCGCAGACTCCTCGCTGAGCCGCGAGCCAGCCGGTGCCCAGGTTGATGTCATCCTTGCTAGCGATTGTGGTAGTAGAGGTCCCAACCCAGGTAGGTCGAGATCGCTTCGTTCAGCACGTCGGCGCAATGACTGCGCACCATGGCGACGTGGTGCTCGAAACCGTTCTTGCAGACATAATCCATCATCTCCTGCAGATCCTCCACTTTGCAGACTGCAGGTCCGCCGTCGATGCCGACCGGATCGTCGGTAAAGTGGCCCTCTCCCAGGTAGGCTTTGATGAGTCCCTTGGGATCGTCAGTCGACATGCGGAAGAAGGTCATCGGTCCGGCAGCTACCTGGCCCTTGATAGCACCAAAGCACCGGTCCTCACCCAGGGTTGCTCCCAGCACGTCCAGGGCCGAGATCTCAAACTCGCGGCCCATGAACGCCGCGGGGTAGTTGCTGCAGTGGACGTTGATGCATTTGTCGCGGTCATCGCCATAGTTGTTATTCCAGTCCAGGAAGCCGGGCGGGTTGCCGGAGGCCAGCAGCAGCGCGTACATCGACACGGCGCCGATGACGTCCACCTCGCAGGCGCTGGGCAGGAGGCGCTCGCCCATCATGCTCATCGAGAGGCAGGTAGCGCACCCATAGTTCTTCTGAATCGAGTCCCAGCACTCGACTGCGCTAGCATCGCACTCGTTGGCCTCCATCCAGCGGTCGATGGTCACCGACAGCTTGGCCTGGCGTAGGATATGCTCCAACGGGAAGCGGTCGGGGATCCGGCCATAGTCCCGGATCTCGGCCAGCTTGTCTTGGACCACCTTGTCGTCATCCCCGAGGGCCTGGGCGCCAAAGATGATCTCCGAAAGGTCCACCGGTACGACGGTGACACCTGTAGCCTGAAGTAGCTTCTCGCTAAAGCGTACCGTCTGGAAGGCGGCCGGCCGGGCGCCGATGGCGCCGACACGGGCATTGCGCAGGCCATTGACCACGCGACACACCCGCATGAAAAAGTCGAGGTCAGAGGCAAAGTGCTCGCTGTCTATGGCGTAGGTATGGAGGGAAGTGTTGGTGAACGGGATGCTGTACTGGTAGAGATTGTTGCACACCGAGAGCTTGCCACAGAAGGCATCCCGGCGCTCGTCGACGCCTAGTTTGTCGAGATTGTCGTCACAAGCCTGTACCAGCACCGGCACGTCGAGATCGGCCATCTGCAGGGTTTCCACGATGCCCAGCTCATCGCCAAAGTTGGGTAGCACGACGATGACGCCGTCGATCACGTCGGCTTTCTTTCGGAACAGATCGGCGCACAGCTTGGCGTGCTCGCGGGTCTCGATGGCCCCGCACGGCGTCGCGTCCTCGGGCGTGATCACATAGTCGTAGCCCTTCTCCGCTAGGATCTCGAGCAACTTGGCCCGCACGCTCACCGCCAACTCGGCGTTAAAGAAGCCGCGCGAACCCACAATCAGACCGAATGTGGTTTTCTTGTCCATGATTCTCATTTCGTCCATCTCCTTTTCATTCTTGGATTACTAATCCCTTTGCCCAAGCCCATGCGGGCGCGGGCGCTCAGTGCCGACTCCATCTTGCAGGTGTCCATTTTTGTTCACTCTTGCTGCTTTCAACTACTCTCTCCACGAAAAAGACTCCCCGCGCCCCATCGTACACAGTGGGAAAGTCAAGCTCCAGTTCGGTGGGCTCTACACCCATGAGCCTGGCGCGGATGGTGTCTGTAGCGTTCAGATAGATATTGGCAAATGCCTCGTGGAAGGCTTCGGGATGGCCCCAGGGCAGCCGCGCGGCGCGTTGGGCAGCTTCGCAGAGATAGTCATTGCCACGGGAAAGGACCTGGACCGGCTCGTCAGCGGGAGCATAGGTGAGATAGTTCGGGTGCTCCTGGTGCCAGGTCAGGCTTGCCTTGGTACCAAAGACGCGGATATTGAAGTTGTTCTCATAGCCCGCAGAAATCTGAGAGGCGGTGAGAAAGCCCTTCGCCCCACTCGTGAAGCGGAGCAGGACCATGGCATCATCATCCAGGACGCGGCCCGGTACAAAGCTGGTAAGGTCGGCACAGATCTCGTCCAGCTCGAGGCCGGTCACGGTGCTCATCAGGTTCTCGGCATGGGTGCCAATGTCACCAATAGCGCCACCCAGCCCGGCGCGCTGGGGATCGGTGCGCCAGTCGGCTTGCTTGTGCCCTGTCTCCTCCAGTTTGGTCAGCAGCCAGCTCTGCGAATACTCGACGATCACCTTTTGGATCTCGCCCAGCATCCCCTGGCGTACCATGTGGCGCGCCTGCTTGACCATGGGATAGCCAGTGTAGTTGTAGGTCACGGCAAACACATTTCCGGCCTTTTCCACAGCGCCGATCAGATCAGAGGCTTGCTTTGTGGTATGGACCATGGGCTTGTCTAGGACGACGTTGAAGCCAGCTTGGACAAAGGCCCTGGCGATGGGGTAGTGGAGGTGGTTCGGCGTGACAATGGAGACAAAGTCGATGCGCTCCTCCTTGGGCAGGACCGCTTCTTTCTCCAGCATCTCCTGCCAGGAAGTATAGCTGCGATCCTCCGGAAGATGCAGCTCCCTGGCGGACCTGATGGCTTTTTCCGGGGTCGATGACAGGGCTCCTGCCACCAACTCCACATCGCCATCCATGGTGGCTCCCTTGTGATGCACCGCACCGATGAAGGAATCTCGCCCGCCACCTACCATGCCCATCCTGAGCTTGCGCCCGAATTTTGAGGTCTGATCCTTGCCGTGTACCATCTGTTCTCCTTTGTGTCAAAGATATCAATTGGACTGCATTGTGTTCCAGAGAGCCCCAGCCCGGTGGGAGCTGCGTACCAGGGGATCCGCGGCCACGCCACGAAACCCCAGGCTCTCCGCCCTGGCCCGGTAGCCGGCAAATTCGTCTGGAGGGACAAAGCGATCCACCACAAGCTGGCGGCCGGTCGGCTGGAGATATTGGCCCAGCGTCAGCAGGTCACACTGCGCCCGGCGCAGATCGTAGAGGGTACGGAACACCTCTGCCGTGGTCTCTCCCAGGCCCAGCATCAAGCCCGACTTGGTCGCCACCCGCGGCGCCCGGGCCTTGGCCCATGCTAGCACGCCCAACGAGCGCCGATAGCCGGCCCCGGGGCGCACGCGGGGATAGAGCCGGCTCACCGTCTCCAGGTTGTGATTCAGGACGTCTGGGCCGGCAACCAGCACCGTCTCGAGTGCGTCTTTCGAGCCGCCAAAATCGGGAATGAGCACCTCGACAACCATTTCTGGCGACCTGCGGCGCACGGCCCGGATAGTTGCCGCGAAATGACCAGCCCCGCCATCGGGCAGGTCGTCCCGCGTGACAGAAGTGACCACAAGATGCTCGAGCCCGAGCCGGGCGGCAGCCTCGGCCACCCGTTCGGGTTCGCCCGTGTCTACTGTTGTTGGCTTGCCAGTCTGTACAGCACAGAAGCGGCAGCCCCGGCTGCAGGCGTCGCCCAGGATCATAAAGGTCGCCGTGCACTGGCCAAAGCACTCGGCGAGGTTGGGGCAGCGGGCCTCCTGGCAGACGGTGTGCAGGCCGAAACGGTCGAGCAGGTTCTCCATCCTGGCCACCGCATCCTCAGTCCGCGGGGTGATACGCTGCCACAGCCAGGGCGGCTGTTCGGTCTCGTCCATGGAGAACGGCGCCAGCTTGGCCGGTTCTCCGTCGATGGCGCGGAAGGCGAATACCTGCTCAAAGGTCTGGCGAAAGCGGCCCGCCACCTCTGCCACGTCAGGCGCCCACCCGAGCTCCCGCTCCATCGAGGTGATCCGACTGCCGGCGTTGCCGCAGGAGATGAGCAGGTCAAAGTGGTTCATGTCAGGCGCCACGTTGAGCGCCAGGCCATGACGCGTGATCCCATCTCGCACGGCCAGGCCAATAGCAGCAACCTTGGCGCGACGCCCGGAACCATTCGAGGAATCCACCCACACGCCGGGATGGCCGTCCAGGCGGCCCGCGTCGATGCCGTAGGACCCCAGCACCCGGATGGCCACTTCCTCCAGGCGCCAGGCGTAGCCATGGTAATCACCGTCGGACGGCCGGAGAATCGGATAGACTACGAGCTGCCCCGGACCGTGGTAGGTGGCCCGACCGCCCCGGTCTGACGGGAGCACTTGGACCCCTAACTGTTGAAGCATCGAGGCAGGGGCCAGGACATCCTCCTCCCCACCGCCTCGACCGATGGTGATCACCGGTGGATGCTGGAGCAAGAGGAGGACATCGCCGATGACCTCTGAGGCGCGCGCCTCGCACAGCGCCTCCTGGAGACGGTAGCTGTCTGCATATGATGTTGTGCCCAGGTCGTAGACTGTCACAACGTCCAAGCGAAACCTCTGATCATCAGACTCTGGGACCGCTGGCTACCACTCTGGCAGGTGCAGCGATCGTCTCTCCACGTCCATGGCGGCGTCCACCAATGCTTCGCCAATGGCCGGGTGCGCCGCGACCAAGCGCATCAGCTCGCTGGCTGTAGCTTCCGATAGCATGGCGATGCTGACGGCATTGATCAACTCCACCGCGCCCGGAGCCATGATGTGGGCGCCAAGGATCTTGCCATATTTCTTGCTGGCTATGACCTTGACCAATCCGGCAGTCTGGTCGAGGATCATGGCAAACGGGTTGATAGCTGTGGGCACCTTGCCGACGCTCACCTCGAGGCCCTGTGCCTCAGCTTGCTCTTCGGTAAGACCCACCCAGGCGATCTCGGGCCAGGTGTAGAGGCAGCGGGGCACCGGGCCATAGTCCATCCTGGTGGGCTTGCCCATAACATTCTCGGCAGCAATGATGCCTTCGGCATTGGCCTGGTGCGACCACATGGATCCGGTGTTCCCCGTCGCGGGTCGGGCCACATCACCGATGGCGTAGATGCTGGGGACATTGGTCTGCATGTGCTCGTCCACCAGGACGGCAC
>JASFLR010000168.1:0-6608 GCA_050117995.1 Anaerolineae bacterium | reverse complement strand
CGCCCGAGCAGGAGATCGATCTCGATGCCCTGACGCCAGAGGAAGAGGAAAAGCTTGAGCCCTATCGAGACTTTATCGAGGGGCTGGACTTGGGGGACTTGGACGAATAGGCGCTGGAACCTGCCGGATGCTCGGCAGGTTTGACTCCCTGATTTTTGCACACCAGGGACGGTTTCGGTAGAGTGTGGGCGGGCTCCTGATCGATCGTTTTCTGTCGGCGGGAGCCTGCCTTTTGAGAAGAAAGCACACAGGCGAGGGGTCGATGAAGCGTGTCCGAGCATAGCAGGATTGAGAGACTTCCACCTCAGAATGTGGATGCCGAAGAGGCGATCCTTGGCGCCCTTCTGATCGATCCAGATGCCATCATTCGCGTGGCGACCTTTTTGAACCCCGAGGACTTTTACCGGGAGAAGCACGGCTGGATCTATGATACGGCGCTGACACTTCACGACAGGCGCGAGCCGATCGACCTGCTGACCGTTTGTGATGAGCTGGAGCACCGCCAACAGCTTGATGAGGTGGGCGGCCCCGCATTCATCACTGCTCTGACCAATGCCGTGCCGACCTCGATCCACGCTGAGCACTATGCGCGTATCGTCGAACGGACTGCCACCAGGCGGCGGCTGATCGAGGCAGCGGGCCAGATCGCGGCTCTGGCCTACCAGGAGGCCGATGACGTCGACGAGGTCGTCGATCGCGCCGAGCAGGTGCTCTTTGGCGTCTCCGAGCGCCGCATCTCGCGCGAATTGGTGCCGATCAAACAGGTGCTAAGCAAGTACTACGATCGTATCGAGTACCTGACCCTCCACCGTGGCGAACTGATCGGCATCCCCACCGGTTTTCAGCGCATCGACAAGTTGCTGGGCGGCTTGCAGCGCTCGGATCTAGTCATTCTGGCTGCCCGGCCCAGCGTCGGCAAAACCAGCCTGGCGCTGAGTTTCGCGCACAACGCAGCGAAAAAGTACGGGCAGCGAGTGGCTTTCTTCAGCCTGGAGATGTCCAACGAACAGGTCATCCAGCGACTCATTTCGTCCGAAACGGGCATTGATGCCCAGCGCCTGCGCCGGGGTGAGATCGAGCAGGACGAGTGGGGTCGCTTCATGAAGGCCACCAACGATCTGGCGGAGACCTATTTCTATATCGATGACACACCCGGCGCATCAGCGCTGGAGCTACGTACCAAGGCCCGGCGCCTCCACGCTGAGGTCGGTATCGATCTCATGGTTGTGGACTATCTGCAACTGATGCGCGGCGACTATCGCTCGGAGAACCGCGTGCAGGAGATCTCGTCCATATCACGTGCGCTCAAAGCCCTGGCTCGCGAGCTGAATGTGCCGGTTCTTGCGCTCTCCCAGCTCTCGCGCAGCGTGGAGAGCCGGAGCGACAAACGGCCCATCCTATCTGACCTTCGTGAGAGTGGTGCCCTCGAGCAGGATGCCGACGTGGTCATGTTCATCTACCGCGATGAGATGTACAACGATAACACAGAGTGGCCAAACATCGCGGACATTATGGTTGCCAAGCATCGAAATGGGCCCACCGGCACAGTCCAACTCTACTTCAGGAAGGAACTGGCCCAGTTTCTCGAGGCTGAGATCGTCAAGAAGGAGGTGTAAGGCTATTGGTGCGGGCCCGACGGCTTGCCGGGGCGCTGATCCCGGTGGGGGTGGGGTTGTTCGCCGTTTTCGTCTACCTCCAGACGCTGCTGCCCGGTGCCGGTTGGGGAGATATTGCTCGCTTCCAGTACGTGGCCCGGATCTGGGGCATTCCGCACCGATTTGGCTACCCGTTGTACATCGTTCTGAGCCGGCTCTTTGGCTATCTGCCGGTGGGCGACTTGGCCTATCGCGTCAATTTGATGTCGGCCGTCACGGCTGCACTGGCGGCGGTGATGGTGTACTTTTTGGTCATGCGCCTGGTGGGCGACTGGGTGGGTGCAGCTTCGGCTGCGCTGTCCTTCGCCTTTTCGTTAGAGCTGTGGCGCCAGGCCGTTGTCGCCGAGGTCTATGCACTGAACGCCTTTCTGATCGGTGCTGTGATGCTGGCGCTGCTGGCGTGGTACCAGACTCGGAAGATCGGATTGCTGTACCTGGGAATCGGCCTCTATGCCCTGAGCTTTGGAAACCACCTGACGGTGGTGATGCTGCTTCCGGCCGTTGTCTACCTGATCCTGGTCACTGACTACCACGTGCTGCTTGACCTGCAGAAAATGGCGATCCTGGCTGGGCTGGTGTTGCTGGGGGCGCTGCAGTACCTGTACGTTATCATCCGCGCAAGCCAGCAGCCGCTGCTGAACGAGCTGGGTGCCTTCTCGTGGCGCGGCTGGGTACGCTGGATGACGCGAAGTCGCTTCCAGGGGCAGTTCTTTGGCTACGGCCTGGCTGCCCAGGCCGACCGGATGCGTATCTACCTGGAGCTACTGCAACAGCAGTTCTTCAGATGGGGCTACATCCTGGGCTGGATTGGTGCTTGGGAGCGGCTGCAGGCCGATTTCAAAGGTTTCTTGTTCTTGGCTCTTGCGGCACTGGGATTCTATGGCTTTGGCATGAGTTACGGTGGTGCGACCTTTACCATCTATCTTATATCATCGTATCTGGTCTTTGCCGTGTTCCTGGGATGTGGACTGAGCGCGCTGCGGCGGTGGCTTGCGGGCCTGCTCCAGGATCGGCGCGTCCGGTGGGGCCAGGCCTTGACGATTGCTCTGGCAGTTGTCATCCTGGTCATGCCGCTCTATCCTCTGCGCGAGAACTGGGCGGAGGTGGATCAGAGCGAGAACACCTACTACCGCGACATGGCCCGGGACTTTGTGGGGCTGGCAGGCCCGGGATTCGTGCTGGTTGAGTCGGAACCGTTCTATGATGACCTGGAGGCCATTCTGTACGTTGCCTGGGGGGAGATGGACTGGTACGGTGCGCGTTGGGTTCCACCCGATGAGATTGGAACCTGGGTGGGGGCAAGGCCGGTCTATGCCTGGTCCGACGGCAGCGACTACCATGCTCGCTACGTTGAGCAGCCCGTGCCGGGATTGCCGTTAATGGTGCGCATCACGGGATTGCGCGATGGGTAAGAATGGGGACGTGGGCCTCGCGACCATCCGGCTCCGGGTGGGCGTGGCAGTGGTTCAGAGCGCGGGAGCAAGTATCCGTAGATGAAAGGTTTTCTGGGATTCCCTGGCGGCAAGCAACCCTATACACCTGTACCCGACCTCTTTTTCAAGGAGCTGTTGCCCGAGATCGACCACCTTGCCGAGCTCAAAGTGACGCTATACATCTTTTTCCTGCTGACCCAGCAGCAAGGCCAGCGGCCCTGCGTCGGCGGCGATGAGTTGGCGGGCGATGAGCGATTGCTGGCTGGACTGTCGTCACCTGCTGTGTCCGCTGCCGAGGCCCTGCGGGATGCCCTGGAGCGGGCGGTGGCGCGGCGCACGCTGCTGCGGGTCACTGCCGAGACGGACGGCAGCGAGCGTGACTGGTATTTCGTCAACAGCGAAAAGGGCCGGCAGGCGCTGGATGATCTGCTGGCTGGCAAATGGGTTCCGGCCGAGCTGGGCAAGCCGGTGCGCGTGCAGGCTCAGCGGCCCAACATATTCGTCCTGTACGAGCAGCACATTGGACCGCTGACCCCTTTGCTTGCTGAGCAGTTGGGCGAGGCCGAGGATACCTACCCGGCCTTGTGGATAGAGGATGCCTTTCGAGAGGCTGTGGAACTGAACAAACGGAGCTGGCGATATATCCAGCGAATTTTGGAACGCTGGCAGGCCGAGGGGAGAACGGATGAAACGTCTCGAAGAGATGATGAACGAGACCGCCGCTGGTATCTCGAAGGCGAGTGGGCTGACATCATCGAGCACTGACAATGAGGTGGGCGACGTCTGCCCGATTTGCGGTGGTCTGGGCTACGTCGCGCGGGACCTGCCAACCGACCACCCCGACTTTGGCAAGCTCTTTCCCTGTAGCTGCAAACTGTCCGAGCGGGAGCAGAGGCGCATGGAGCAGTTGCGTTCCCTGAGCAACCTCGATCACCTGGAGCGCCTGACCTTTGACAACTTTGTGCCTGATGGCTATCAGCTTACGCCCAGCCAGTCTGCCACCCTGCGCTTTGCTCATGATATGGCCCAGCGGTATGCGGAGGATCCTCAGGGTTGGCTCATCCTGTTTGGCAAATATGGCTGCGGCAAGACCCACCTGGCTGCGGCCATTGCCAACCGGGCCATCGGGCGCGGGCAGCCGGTGCTCTTTGTCGTCGTCCCTGATCTGTTGGACTACTTGCGCGCTGCCTTTGCTCCCAATAGTCCGACGACCTACGACGAACGGTTCGACCAGGTCCGTAACGCTCCGTTGCTCATCCTCGACGATCTGGGCACTCAGAGCAGTACCGCCTGGGCCCAGGAAAAGCTTTTCCAGATCCTCAACTATCGCTATAATGCTCGCATGCCGACGGTAATCACCTCCAACCACCGTTTGGAGGAGATCGACCTGCGCATCCGCTCGCGCATGGTAGACACCGATGTGGCGACGGTCCTCACGATTACAGCGCCCGACTTTCGGCGGAGCCCCATAGACCGGGGCCAGTCGGACCTATCCAGCCTGTCGCTGCTGGAGGAGATGACCTTTGATACTTTTAGTTTGCGAGAGGATGAACTCAGTCCTGACGAGCGGGAGAACCTGCGTCGCGCTGTAGAGCTCTGCCGCCGGTATGCTGACGAGCCCCACGACTGGTTGGTGTTGCAGGGGGACTATGGTTGTGGCAAGACCCATCTCGCAGCAGCTATTGCCAACCAGCGTGTTGCGGAGGGGCAACCTGCGGTTTTTGTCGTCGTTCCCGAGCTCCTGGATCACCTGCGGGCCACCTTTAGTCCCAGCAGCCAGGTGCGCTTTGACCAGCGGTTCGAGGAGGTCCGGCGGGCTCCGTTGCTGGTGCTCGATGATCTGGGTACCGAGAGCGCCAGCCCGTGGGCGCAGGAAAAGCTCTACCAGCTATTCAACTACCGCTATATCGCCCGACTGCCCACCATCATCACCATGACGCAAAAGCCAGAGGAGGTGGATCCCCGGCTGCGCACACGGATGCTCGACGTAGCGCGCTGCAGGTTTTTCGCGATCGACGTGCCCAGCTATCGCGGCTCCCCCCAACGCCGCAAAGAGCGCAAGTCGTACGGGCGCAGCGGGCGTTCCCGGAGCTAGAGGCGCGATCTCGTGAATGCTCATCGGCTGCGACGTACCTGGCTATCTGAAGCTATCATCATCCTGGTGCTGGTACTCTTGCCGCTGCTGTTTTGGTGGCGGCTCTGGGCGCTCGACCCCGCGGACCGCGCCGTCATCCCCGAGGGAGATTTCACCAGCCAGTACTATCCGCTCCAGCTCTTCTCGGCCAGGGAGTTGGCCCAGGGACGGCTACCGGCATGGGATCCCTATCTCAATGCCGGTCAGCCAGGCCTGGCGGATATCCAGACCGGCGTCTTCTATCCCCTGAACCTGCTGCTCAATCTAGTGTTGGCCCTTTTGGGGCTGTCCTTCGGCGTCGGATACTTGCAGGCTCAGGTCCTGCTGCACTTTGCGCTGGCAAGCCTCTTTACCTACCTGTTCGTCCGCCATCTGGCCCGCCGGGCCGGCGCCAGAGTCCCAGCAGCGCGCTTTGCTGGCGCCGTCTCCGCGCTGGTCTTTACTTACGCCGGCTATCTAACCTCCTTTCCGGTCCAGCAGCTAACGATCCTCGAGACGGCCATCTGGCTGCCTCTGGTGCTCCTCTTTGTGGATCGGGCTAACCAGAGTACCCGCCCGCTGCCGCAACTGCTTCTTGCTGGCCTGGCGCTGGCCTGTGCCCTTTTGGCCGGACATCCCCAGACCGGCATGTACCTTGTCTATGCCATGTTGGCCTACGGCATCTTTGCAGGCTGGCACTCGGGTGCCGTCTTGGGATCAGCGGACCCCACCCGGCGCGTGCTGCGCGTGGCCTACCTAGTGTTGCTGCCCCTTGCGGTGGGTGCGGTGCTGGCTGCGGTCCAGCTGGTGCCTACACTGCAGTTCATCGCACGCTCCACTCGCTCGGCTCTGGATTACGAAGCTGTGTCCTGGGGATTTCCCCTGGCAGAGATGGTGCACTTGCTCTATCCCGGCTACTTTGGCGGATCGCCCCAGTACGTGGGCATCTTGCCGCCCGTGCTGGCGGCTGCAGCGCTCTTTTTGCGGCGGGCCTGGCGGCAGGTGCTATTCTGGGTTGGCCTTGGTCTGGTGGCGTTACTGCTTGCCTTCGGGCGTCACACCTTCTCCTACAGTTTCGCCTACCTTTTTGCACCCGGGTTTGGCTCGGTTCGCGATCAGGAACGCATTATCTACCTCTTTAGCTTTGCGGTCAGCATCCTCTCTGGCTATGGTGCGCTGGTGCTGGTGCAGCCTCTCGCAGCGCCGGTTCGCAACGGGTTTCAGCGGTTTGTGCGAAGATTAGCCTGGGTAGGTGCTGCCTTTCTGGCGCTGACTGCCCTATGGTACTTTGGCTATCTGCAAGGACTGCAGCAGAGTGTGGCTGTCAACCAGTTTGAGGGCCTGTTGCGCCACCACGTGTTGCTCCTGCTGATCTTGGGTGGCGCTATTGCCCTCTTTGCGCTGAGA
>JASFLR010000167.1:0-6620 GCA_050117995.1 Anaerolineae bacterium | reverse complement strand
GAGCTTGCCACAGCTCTCCAGGAAAGATATAGCTAAGGGGTAGCAGGGCAATGAGTGTCATCGTCACCGGTTCCGTAGCTTACGATTATCTGATGTCGTTCCCAGGACACTTTGGCGAACATATTCTGCCGGAACAGATCCACCAGATTAGCCTCAGCTTTTTGGTGGACTCGATGCGCAAGCAGAGGGGCGGATGTGCACCGAATATCGCCTACACGCTTGCCCTACTCGGTGAACACCCTACGATCATGGCTACCGTCGGCCAGGACTTTGGCGAGTATCGCGCCTGGCTCGAAGACCAGGGCATTGACACTTCAGCAATTGTCGAGGTAGCTGAGGATTTTACGTCCTCCTTCTTTGTCAATACCGACCTGGACAACAACCAGATTGCGACCTTTTATATCGGCGCAATGGGCAAGGCCGACATGCTTTCGTTCCATACCCTGGACAAACCGATCGAGCTTGCTATCATCTCGCCCAACGCGCCAGCAGCGATGAGCAAATACGCCCAAGAGTGCCAGGAACTGAGAATCCCCTACATCTACGACCCGAGCCAGCAGATCATACGCCTGAGCGGCGAGGAACTGCTGGAGGGCACGCAGGGCGCGCGCATGTTGATCGTGAACGAGTACGAATTCGGCATGATCAAGAACAAGACGGGCCTGTCGGAGCAGGACCTGCTGTCCCTGCCCGACACAACGATCATCACCCGGGGGGACCTGGGCTCGACGATCTATGCCGAAGATCAAGTACACCATATCCCTGCCGTAGTGCCCGATCAGGTGACGGAGCCAACGGGTGCAGGAGATGCCTACCGCGGGGCAGTCATCAAGGGCATGCTGAAGGGATATCCCTGGGAGCTCACGGGACGGATCGCTGCCCTGGCGGCAACCTATGTCCTGGAGCAACTAGGCACGCAAAATCACTACTACACGCTGTCCGAGTTTGCGGAGCGCTACCGCCTCTTCTTTGGCGACACGCCGGAACTGGACCTCTTTTTGCAAGGGGAAGCAAGTACGTCCCCCGGCAAGTAATACAAGCATCAAACCAACCAAGGAGCAGAACTGTGACAAAAGACTATGACGTACGAGACTTGAGCCTGGCAGATGCCGGGCAGGGCCGCATCGAATGGGCAGAGCAGGAAATGCCGGTGCTCCGCCTCATCCGCGAGCGGTTCGAGAAGGAGAAACCGCTGGCAGGCATCCGAATGGCTGCCTGTTTGCACGTGACCACCGAGACAGCCAACCTGATGCGCACCCTCAAAGCAGGAGGGGCAGACGTGCGGCTGTGCGCCAGCAATCCCCTCAGCACCCAGGACGACGCTGCGGCAGCCCTGGCAGCCAAGTACGATGTGCCGACGTTCGCCATCAAGGGCGAGGACAACGAGACCTACTATCGCCACATCCATCAGGCGGTGGACCACGCCCCCCAATTGACCATGGACGATGGCGCCGATACGGTTGGTGTGCTCCACAAGGACCGCACAGAGCTGCTTGATGGGATCATCGGCGGGACGGAAGAGACGACCACCGGCGTGATCCGGCTGCGGGCGATGGCGGACGACGGCGTGCTTCGCTACCCCATCATGGCGGTAAATGATGCCACCACCAAGCACTTTTTCGACAATCGTTACGGCACAGGCCAGAGCACCATCGATGGCATCCTGCGCGCCACCAACATCCTCATGGCCGGCAAGACGGTCGTCGTGGGCGGCTATGGCTGGTGCAGCCGGGGAATCGCCACCCGCGCGGAGGGGATGGGCGCCAATGTGATCGTGACCGAGGTTGACCCACTGCGGGCACTGGAGGCAATAATGGACGGCTACCGGGTCATGCCCATGCTGGAGGCAGCCAAGGTAGGCGACATCTTTGTAACATCCACAGGCGACAAGCACGTGATCGACAAGCAGCATTTGGAGGTCATGAGGGACGGCGCTATGGTGGCCAATTCGGGTCACTTTAACGTAGAGATCAATATTCCTGCCCTGCGGGAAATGGCCGTCTCCGTCCACCACCCGCGTGCCTTCATCGAGCAGTTCACTCTGCCCGACGGGCGGCGCATCTCGCTGCTGGGAGAAGGCCGCCTCATCAACCTGGCTGCAGCAGAAGGACACCCTTCTGCGGTCATGGATATGAGCTTTGCGAATCAAGCCCTATGCGCTGAGTACATGGTAAAGCACGCCAACGAGCTCAAGACAACAGTCTATCCAGTACCTGAGGAGATTGACAAAAAGATAGCAGCCCTGAAGCTGGAAGCCATGGGCATAGAGATCGACGTGCTCACACCAGAGCAGTCCAAATACCTGGCATCGTGGCAGGAAGGCACCTAGAGACCAAATCGGTCAAGCGAGCCGGTGTCCGGCGACACCGGAGGAAAGAGCACCAATAAATGCCAAGAAGGAGCGAAAGACCATGTCAATAACTGCGACGTTTCTGACGTCACCCAAGTACTTTTTCACCTCAGAATCGGTGACAGAAGGGCACCCGGACAAAATCTGCGACCAGATTTCGGATGCTGTACTGGATGCCATCTTTGCCGACGATCCTAATGCCCGTGTAGCCTGCGAGACGGCCGTCACGACCGGCCTGGTTCTGGTGATGGGCGAAATTACGACCGAAACTTACGTCGATCTGAACTCACTGGTGCGCGACGTCATCCTGGATATCGGCTATACCCGGGCCAAGTTTGGCTTTGACGGCGAGACCTGTGGCGTGATGGTGTCGATCAAGGAGCAGAGTGCGGACATCGCGCTGGGCGTCGACAAGGCGCTGGAAGCCAAGAGCGGCGAGATGAGTGAGGAGGAGATCGAGGCAACGGGAGCAGGTGACCAGGGCATGATGGTGGGCTTTGCCTGCAACGAGACGCCGGAATTGATGCCCTTGCCGATCATGTTGGCCCACAAGCTGTGCCGGCGCCTGACTGCGGTACGCAAGGAAGGCATTTTGCCCTACCTGCGACCCGATGGCAAGAGCCAGGTGACCATAGAGTACGAATACGGCAAGCCCAAGCGCGTGGAAGCGGTTGTGGTGTCCGCCCAGCACTCGCCCGACGTAGAGCAGTCCAAGATCCGAGATGATATCATCCAGCGCGTGATCAAGTACGTGGTGCCCAACGGTATGATCGACGACAGCACCAAGATATACGTCAATCCCACGGGACGCTTTGTCACGGGTGGTCCCAAGGGCGACGCCGGGGTGACCGGGCGCAAGATCATCGTCGATACCTACGGGGGCATGGCGGGACATGGCGGCGGATGCTTCTCGGGCAAAGATCCGACAAAGGTCGACCGCTCGGGTGCATACTATGCACGCTACGTGGCCAAGAACGTCGTGGCAGCCGGCTTGGCCGACCGCATCGAGCTGCAGGTAAGCTATGCCATCGGGGTGGCCCGGCCGCTATCCCTGGCGATAGAGACCTTTGGCACGGGCAAGGTCCCCGATGAGACAATCCAGGAGCTGATCGAGAAGCACTTTGACTTCCGACCGGCGATGATCATCCACGATCTGGACCTACGCCGGCCCATCTACCGGCCTACGGCGGCGTACGGCCACTTTGGCCGCGACGACATCGAGGCCCCTTGGGAGCGCACGGACAAGGCTGAACTCCTTAAAGCGGATGCAGGACTCTAGATAGGTTCACGCGGGCGGTCTGTGTACAGACCGCCCGCGCTCTATCTCCCTTCAGCCTGTGGTCCATGTGAGCGGGGAGATGGGGTTTTCGATTCCCCCCAGACTGGACAAATCATGGTTGCGGGTGTATAATCCCAGCAG
Source organism: Anaerolineae bacterium (assembly GCA_050117995.1). Lineage (GTDB taxonomy): Bacteria > Chloroflexota > Anaerolineae > JAAYZQ01 > JAAYZQ01 > JBFFCR01. Next base: position 2,850 of record JASFLR010000167.1, on the reverse strand, counting down.
TTAGCTTCAACGAGGAGGCACAGGTGACACAGTTCACCACCCTGTTGGACCGAGGATCAGGCAGGTGGAGTGTCACGACACATATTTCCACATATCTGGCACCTTTCGTTAAGCTAGCGCGGTAGCTCGAAGGAGGTGCCATTTTTGTTTCCAAGCGAGGGTAGAGACATGAGAGAGATCGGCGTAGACCTGATTACAGAGTCGGTGGCCCGGCTCTGCATAGAGAGCAACTACTATCTCGGAGAGGATGTTCTGGCAGCATTGCGCCAATATCGCGAGGCGGAAACCTCACCGGTAGGGCGAGAAGTACTCGACCAAATCCTGGAGAATGCCGAGATCGCCCGCGATGAGCAGATGCCCCTTTGCCAGGATTGCGGCCTGACTGTGGTCTTTTTGGAGCTGGGGCAGGACGCCCACATCGTCGGCGGTGATCTGAACGAGGCCGTGGCTGAGGGAGTTAGGCAGGGCTACCAGGACGGCTTCCTGCGCAAGTCCATAGTGGACCGGCCCTTCTCCGGTCGGGTCAACACCAAGGATAACACGCCGCCAGTAATCCACACCACCATTGTCCCCGGGGACCAGCTCAGGATCATTGTGGCACCCAAGGGAGGTGGCAGCGAGAACATGAGCCAGCTAGGCATGCTCAAGCCAGCCGACGGCCGGGACGGGGTGATCGACTTTGTGGTCGAATCGGTCCGCCGCGCGGGCGCCAATCCATGCCCGCCCATCATTGTCGGCGTAGGTGTGGGCGGCTCGGCAGAGAAGACCATGTGGCTGGCCAAGCACTCCCTGCTGCGCGAGGTGGCCCAGCCCAATCCGGACCCAGAGGTAGCCGAATTGGAAGCCGAGATCCTGGAGCGAGTGAACCGGATCGGGATCGGCCCCCAGGGGTTCGGCGGCTTGACGACGGCCCTGGCGGTTCACGTGGAGACCTATCCCTGTCACATCGCTAGCATGCCGGTAGCAGTCAATATCCAGTGCCATTCGGCGAGGCACAAGGAGGCAGTGCTATGAAACTGACCACACCCTTGACCGACAGCGCCATCGAGCAGCTCCATGCTGGCGACAAGGTCAGCATCACGGGCGTTATCTATGTAGGGCGCGACGCTGCCCACAAGCGGCTGGTGGCGGCCCTGGAAGCCGGAGAGGCGCTGCCCTTTGATCCCAAAGGACAGATCATCTACTATATGGGGCCAGCCCCCGCCAAGCCAGGCGATCCGATCGGCTCGGCTGGACCGACTACGAGCTACCGAATGGACCCTTATGCCCCGCAGATGCTGGAGGCAGGGCTCAAAGGCATGATCGGCAAGGGAAACCGCTCCCTGCCGGTCCGCGAGGCGATGCAGAAGCACAAGGCCGTCTACCTGGGCGCGATTGGAGGGGCAGGAGCACTCATAGCCAAGAGCATCAAGAAGGCTACGGTGATCGCCTACGACGATCTGGGGGCGGAAGCGCTGCGACGGCTGGAAGTGGAAGATTTCCCCGCGATCGTCGTCAATGACATGTACGGCGAAGATGCCTACGAAGACGGCTTGAAGCAGTACAACCGGGAGTAGGGGGCCACAATGCGCGTTCGATTGTCAGCCGACTCGGTGCACAACGAACTGGTACACCGCGTGGAGGAATACAGCGGGCAGGACCTGATGGCCTGCTACCAATGCGGCAAATGTGCAGCGGGGTGTCCGGTGGCCTTTGCCATGGACATGCTGCCCAGCCAGGTGATCCGCTTTGCTCAACTGGGCCTGGTGGAACGGCTGCTGGATAGCAAGACTATCTGGCTTTGCGCCGCGTGCCAGACCTGCTACACTCGCTGCCCCAAAGGTATCGACCTGAGCCGCATCATGGAGGCACTGCGTGAAATCGTCATGTACGAGGAAGGCAGCCACATCAACTATGATGCTATCCCTCCCGAAGAGATGAAGGAATGGCCGCAGCAGGCATTTATCGGCAGCTTCAGAAAATATACCGTTTAAGTAATCGACGCCCTATCGAGGCTACCTGCCGCTATCCAACTTCTGAGCGCAAGTGGAGACGCTGACCATGAAGGTATCGTATTTTCCTGGCTGCACGCTGAATACAACAGGCAAGGGCTTTGACAATGCCGTGCGAGCCTCGGCAGCAGCGGTGGGACTGGAACTGGTCGAACTGCCCGATTGGAACTGCTGTGGCGCGACCTATCCTCTCATCATCGACAACATGCTGGAATTGGCCGCGCCCGCCCACGTCCTGGTGGCAGCGCGAGATGAGGGTAGCAGCCTGACGACAGCCTGTACGACATGCTATAACGTGCTGAAACGCACAAACCTGTTCATCCGCGAGCACGAGGAAGAACGAGAGCGCATCAACGACTTTATCGAGGCCACATACGACGGCAAAGTCGAGGTCAAAGACATCGTGCACCTGCTGCGCGACGACATTGGCTACGAGGCAGTGCGAGACAAGGTGGTCAAACCACTGAAGGGCCTCAGGGTCGCGTCTTACTATGGCTGCATGGTACTGCGCCCGCCTGACGAGGTAGCCTACGACGACCCCGATCACCCGCAGTCTCTGGACGATCTGATGGCGGCACTGGGCGCAACGCCGGTGGATTATGCACACAAGAACGAGTGCTGCGGCGCGTATCTCGCCGTCAAAGATCCGGATGTGACCCGCGAGATGGTCTACACGATCCTCAAATCTGCGCAGGCAGCTGGAACTGATGCGGTGGTCACCAACTGTCCACTTTGCCAATTCAATCTGGACAGGCAGCAGGCACAGATGCAAAAACTCCACGCCAGCTACCAGCCCGTCCCCGTCTTCTATTTCAGCCAGTTGATGGGCTTGGCGCTGGGCCTGGACGCGAGCGACTAT
>JASFLR010000166.1:0-6624 GCA_050117995.1 Anaerolineae bacterium | reverse complement strand
TGAGGAGTTTTGCATCTGTGCCAAGGCATGCTATAATGAATCGCCATGGAGGACAGGTCACTGGCTGAGGATCGCTTACAGGCCACAGTACACGGGCGCGTGCAAGGTGTAAGCTTTCGCTACTACACCCGGCGTCGGGCAACTGAGCTTGGACTGACTGGCACTGTGCGGAACGCCCAGGATGGCACAGTCGAGGTAGTCGCGGAGGGGCAACGGGCGGTCCTGGAGGAATTGCTCGCATTCCTGCGGGTTGGCCCGCGGGCTGCGGTTGTCACTCGGGTGGATGTGCGCTGGGTGGCTCCGACCAACACCTTCGATCGGTTTGAGGTGCGCTACTAGATGCACAGAAGACCTGAGCGGATTGCCTGGACTGTCCTGTGGGCGGCCTTTATCACTTTCTGCATCATCATTACGGGCATACCCCTGGGCATTCGCTACTATCTGCTAAACGCAACCGACGAGCAGGAGACCCAGTTGCAGCGGATCGAGGGCACGATCCTCGTACAAGAGGCTGATGGCAACATGCCCACGGGTGTCACCGAGTTGGCCATGCTCTCTCCTGGAGACGAGGTGATCCTCGATGCCACCTCGCGTGGAATACTCGATTTCTTCGATCGCAGCCACGTTACGCTCTATAGCAACACGAACCTCGAGCTGGGACAGGTAGAAGCTCCGCGCTTTGGTGTGAGCAAGCTTCCGAACTCCATCGCTCTGAACTTGAAGGCTGGCCTGGTCCGTGTCGGCGTCGCGCTGCCTGGTGAGCGTGAGACCGAGTTTCAGTTGGTCACGCCGCATAGCACACTATCCCTGGCCGAAGGCAGCTACCGCATCGAGGTGACGAACCAGACTACGCAGATCACTGTCGTCAGGGGTGAGGCGATTTTGGGCTCAGAGCCATCCATGGAGGTCCTGCGCCAGGGAACGCGCACCCGTATTGACCTGACAGGGATGGCGGCCGACCCACTGCCGGCTGCTGAGAACCTGATCGAGAACGGGGACTTTCAGGAGCCACTGGCAACTGGTTGGCTGACGAGTACGGTGGTGCTAACCACTGCGGTCCAATCGCCCCACGTTGAGGTGGTCGACGTTGGCGGGCGACGGGCGGCCCGCCTGGTGCAGTTGGGCGTGGAGGACGGCAATCACACCGAGGTTGCCATCCAGCAGCGGCTCGACCAGGATGTGCGTGACTTTGATCGGCTGGAAGTCTCGGCAGATATCAGGTTGGACTTCCAGAGCCTCTCTGGTGGGGGACTCCTCAGTTCCGAGTTTCCCATCATTGTGCGTCTTGACTACAAGGACCTCTGGGGCAACGATAAGTTCTGGACGCATGGATTCTACTACCACAACCGCGCGAACTATCCCATTGCTCCAGACCCTTGGGGCAGGCCGACCGGCGAACAGGTGCCCCAAGGTGTGTGGTATCCATACGAATCGGGCAATCTCCTGGATCTACTCGGTGAGAATATGCCTGCGAGAATCACCGGGCTGACGGTGTATGCCTCGGGCTGGCGGTATGATGGGCTTGTCTCTGAGATCCAGCTGGTCGTCGAGTAAAGGTGCATCTGCTTTCTGTGCATTCCAATTCTCATATCCCCCCAAGATACCATTGGCTGGGCCCGTGATCCATGCTATACTTGGATCAGCACGCGTGCATGCCTGCTCCGGGGCTGTGATGCTGGGCCTGTGCTAGAACTCGCACTGCGCGTGGGTTGTGAGCCTGGAACTTGGCGCGAACAGCTATACTTTCTCGATCCTATGCTCAGCCCCGGGCCGATCTGGACAGCACATGAACAATTGAGGACCGACCTATGCCAAAACGGGAAAACACCTCGGCAGAGCCCGAGCTCCTTCCGGCCAATGACCTGAGCGCACTCCAGGCAGCAGCGCTACAGGTGGCATCGCTGTCCGGCGAGTCGCCACTGCATCGTCGCATCATCGAGTCAGCGGTTCGCCTGCTGGGTGCATCTGCCGGCACACTCGATCTGGGCGAGCAGGGACGGACCTCTCACGTCGTCGCCGGGACTGCAGGCGAACGTGGGAGCGGGCCGGATGATGGTGTGCAGAACCCAAAGATCAGCGTTCCTATCGTCTCCAAGGGAATCGATCTGGGTACGATCCAGCTTCAGCGCTGGGATCAGGACCAAGCCTTTTCGACGGAAGATAGAGTCCTGTTGGCGGCCCTTGCCGAGCATGCAGCCGTCGCTCTTGAGAACCAGAGACTGCTCGACTCTGCTCACCATGCCACCAGTATGCGCGATGTCGAGCAGCGCGATCTGGCGGAGGCACTCCGCCAGGCTGCCGCAGCCGTTAGCAGTACACTGGATCTTGAGCAGATTCTGGACCTCATCCTCGAACAGGTCGATCGGGTGATACCCAATGATGCGATCCATATCATGCTCGTGGAGGGCGACGTCGCGCGTATTGTGCGCTCGCGTGGCTACGACGGTCTGGGGCAAGGGATAGGTGACCTGAGCCTCCGGTTGCCGGACTCGCCGATTCTGCGCTACATCGTGGAGACTGGCGAGTCGGTGGTCATTGCCGATACTGCGCATGCTCCCGGCTGGATACAGGAGCCTGCCGTGGCCTGGATCCGCTCCTACGTCTCTGCACCGATCCGCGTGCTAGACAAGGTGGTCGGCTTTCTCTGCCTGGACAGCGCAACCCCCGGTTTCTTTTCGCAAGCCCATGCCGAATCGTTGCGCGCATTTGCCGACCAGGCCGGTCTGGCCCTATCCAATGCGCGGCTGTTCGGCACGGTCGAGCGGGCCAAGCGCGATTGGGAGGAGACCTTTGACGCCATGCAGGATCCGGTTGCTGTTGTGGACCAAGATGGCTGCATCGTGCGTGCTAATCGGGCTTTTGCCCATCTTGTCCAGAAGCCCTTTGCTTATTTTGTGGGCGGCTCCTATGAAAGCGCCATGTCCGCCGAGAATTGTCCCGAGCCGATCTGCTTCTTGGAGCGTGACAGCGGAGGCGACAGGACGGCAACCTGTGTGCACGAGATTCGAGGCCGTCTCTTTGAGGTACAGACGACTCCAGTATCCGAGGGTGTCGACAGCGGATCTGGCACCAGTGCCCGCAAGATCTATGTGCTGCGGGATATCACTGAGGGCAGGCACGCCGAAAGGGAGATCCGCCTGCGGAACCGTGACTTGGTGCTCCTGAACAGGATCATAGCCACTTCGGCCACCAGCCCCACAATCGAATCATTCCTGGAGACGGTCTGCAAGGAGCTGGCCCAGGCCTTCGATGCATCGCGGGCGGTTGCGACCTTGTTCAGCCGGGACAAGGCCGAGTCGGTAGTCGTCGCCGGATGTTCCACGACCGGCGAGAATGACTACCGCGGCAGGACCATGCCCATCGAGCGTGATACCTATTCCCAGTACGTCCTCCGACACAGGGGGGCGCTCTTCCTGGGGGAACCCGAGACTGGTCTGAAGCAGCCGCCGCCGGACAGCCAGCAGGCCAGCCGTAGCGCGGGATCGAGCTTGCTCCTGCCGCTGCTGGTTGATGGGGAGATCGAGGGGAGCATCCGTGTGGACGCAGCCGGATCTCGTGTGTTCACCAGCGGCGAGATCGATCTGGCACACCGCATGGCAGACCAGGTATCGGCTGCGCTGGCGCGCATACGGCTCGAAGAAGCGCAGCGTCGCCTGACAGCAGCGGTCGAGCAGGCGGCTGAGGGTGTGATGATTACCGATACCGACGGCAATATCCTCTATGCCAACCCTGCCTTTGAGCAGATCACCGGGCGCGAGACGGAGGAGCTCATCCAACACCATCGTCCCGCACTGCTTCGGGTTGCGCGTGACCCCGACGTGCGTTCGGAGATATGGCAGGCTGTCACCTCCGGGCAGACGTGGCAGGGCCGCTACACCAGCGAGGGCCGGGACGGGGAGCTCTATACGGTGGACTCGACCGTTTCGCCGGTGCGCAACCAGATTGGGGACATTGTCAACTATGTGGCTACCCTGCGAGACATGACCCGCGAGGTGGAGCTGGAGAAACAGTTCCAGCAGGCCCAAAAGATGGAGGCCCTGGGGCGGCTTGCCGGCGGAATCGCCCATGACTTTAACAACTTGCTCACTGTCATCCACCTCAGCACGCGCCTGCTGGAGCGGGGCCTGCCGGACCAGGAGCCTCTGCTGGAGCATGTGGCCCACATCCAGGAAGCCGGCGAGCGGGCGGCGAGGCTTACCCGGCAGCTTGTCAGTTTCAGCCGTCGCGAGGTGGTGGAGCCCAGGACCCTAAAGCTGAACAAGATTGTTGGCGACCTGAGCAGCATGCTGAAGCGTATCATCGGCGAGGATATCGAGCTCGTGACCCTGCTTGACAACGACCTGTGGCCGATCCGGGCTGATGCAGGGCAGATTGAGCAGGTACTCATGAACCTAGTGTTAAATGCGCGCGACGCCATGCACGGCGGCGGACGCCTGACTATCGAAACGGCCAATGCAGTGCTGGATGAGGAGTATGCGGCCTATCACGTCGATGCCCGGTCCGGCGATCATGTTATACTGGCGGTCTGTGATACCGGTGAGGGCATGGATCAGGAGACGATGGCGCATCTCTTCGAGCCATTCTTCACTACCAAAGAGCAGGGCCAGGGAACAGGCCTTGGTTTGTCAACCGTCTTTGGCATTGTTAGCATCTGTGGGGGGCATATTCGGGTCGAGAGCGACGTGCAAGAGGGTACTCGCTTTCACATATACTTCCCGCGCCACATCGAGGGCGAGCTCGAAGCGCCGTGGGCAGCCTCGATCTCCGCGACAGCGCCAGCCGACGAGTCTGAGGGTACGGTGCTTGTAGTCGAGGATGACGCTGGTGTCAGGGACCTGGCGGTGCGCGTGCTCGAGTCGTATGGATACCATGTCCTGCCTGCCGGTGGCGGAGGCGAGGCCCTGCTGCTCAGCGAACAGCACGCCGGACCGATCGATCTGCTGATCACAGATGTGGTGATGCCCCACATGAACGGCAAAAAGCTCGCCGAGACGCTCCGTGGCAAGCGGCCTGGCATCCCGGTGCTCTTTATTTCGGGATATGCTGACACCAACATTCTGCGGGACGGCAAGTTGCCTTCCGGCACGGCCTTTCTGTCCAAGCCCTTTGCCGTGGAGGAACTGATCCAGCGCGTGCGGTTGCTGATGGAGATAGACGGTTGAGCCATGCTCGTGGGCTCGGTGCGGCCTCACGGTCCCTCTCACCTGCGATCTGGCGCAACTGGCGCGGCCTGTTGCTCACGGAGAACCTGTAGAGAGTGGCGCCGCGCTCGATGCACTGCGCAACGAGTTTCCCCCTGCCTCGCGCATCAGCCGTACCCCTATGGATAGATGATCCTGTACAGGGCCTCGCCATCGCCGTCATCCAGTAGCCTGGGCTGGATCGAGTCCGCGATCCAGAAGGGCCATAGCTCGGCCTGAACCAGCCCATCCTCTGTGGCGTGGATCCGTAGCAGGTGACCGCGCATGGCCGCCTGGCGTGGGATATCAAAGAGGGCATCCCCCAGGCTGTATACGATCAGTCCATCCTTGTAGCGCTCTACTGTCTGGGTGACGTGGGGGTGGTGGCCCACTACCAGGTCAGCCCCGGCGTCGATGGCTGTGCGCGCAACGCGAACCTGGTCTGGCGACGGTGAGGTGGAGTATTCGGTGCCGGCGTGTAGCTGCACGATTACCAGATCGGCCCGATCCCGCACTGCCTGCACGTCTGCTCGTACTGCGTCTGGTTCTGCCCAGGTGATGAGGTCTGTAGCGGGCACATCCTCCGACCCATTCCAGCGCGCAGCGGCATAGCCCAGCACCGCTACCTGCAAACCGTTCAGATCCAGGATGTCCGCGGCGTGCGCCATCTCCCGAGAGGAGCCCACGCCGACCCAGCCGATGCCAAAGTGCTCAAGCGCGCTCAAGGTTTGGTCCAGGGCTGCCTGCCCATAGTCCAGCGCGTGATTGTTGCCCAGGTGGACCAGATCGAAACCTGCTTCCACCAGGGTCTCGCCTGTGTCGGGGTGGGAACGGATCAGGTACGACTTGTCCATGGGGCTTCCCCGGGTCGCCAGCAGGCCCTCCAGGTTGGCTGTAGCCAAGTCAGTTCTGTGCAGGATAGGCGCAAGCCCATCCCAAGGATAGGCGGGGCCGTAGCGCGCCAACTGGGCCTCCATGCTCCGGCCTGGCGAAACATCACCCAGGAAGACCAGGATAGCCTCGCCTTCCTGCCGCTCTGTTGCCCGGTCCAACGGATCGTGTCCGGGTGGCAGCATGGCCGGGGGCTGCAGCCAGGACTGACTCGTAGAGCCTTCCTGGCCTCGGATTTTCCAGGCCGCCACGTCCGCGCGGATCAGAGCCGTGCCATCCGCTGCGACATGCAGACCCCAGACCTGCAGCCCGGCGTGGAGGGAGCCACGCAGCCGTCCCTCAGCATCGTATGCCTGTACCTCACCACTGGCCAACCCGGCCAGGATCTCACGCGACCCGTCGCCGTCCAGATCCAGCGACACCAACGTGTTTGGCGCCGAGGGCAGGACCCGCCGCCACAAGATCTCACCGTCGGCCGAGATCATGGCGAGGAGCGGCTCCGTCCCTCCGATGCCGGCGACGATCTCGGTTCCGGTGTCCCCGCTTAGATCCG
>JASFLR010000165.1:0-6654 GCA_050117995.1 Anaerolineae bacterium | reverse complement strand
ATTATCATGGGTGGCCTGGGTTTCGTCACAGGATACCTGGCATACGCGGTACAGGATCGTGTTTCCGAGAACCCTACCTCCACAGTGATTGTCGAGGTTATATCTACACCGGAGGAGGTCGAACAGCTATCCACCCCGGATTCATCAGGCGAGGCAGCACCAGAACCCACGGAAGAAACCGCGCCTCCCCCGACTGTCGAGATTCCAGAACCGAGTGGGACGAGCTTTGACATCTTCTGGGAGGCCTGGGATCTGATTCAGCAAGAGTTCTATGGGGAACTGCCTTCCGAAGAGGAGATCGCTTACGGAGCCATCCGGGGCGCGATCCGGTCACTCGACGACCCTTATACAGCTTTTCTTGAGCCAACATTTGCCGAGTATAACCGTCAGACCGAGGGAGGCTCCTACGAGGGAATTGGCGCTACTGTCCGGATGGAAGATGGCATATTGTCTATCGTCGAGCCATTTGAGGATGGTCCCGCAGACACAGCAGGTCTGCGCCCAGATGACATCGTACTACAGGTAGACGACACGCCCATCGAGGACATGAGCATATACGAAGCCATTTCCCTCATTCTGGGACCGGCCGGCACTGAGGTGCGTTTGACCATACTCAGGGACGGCCAGGAGCCCTTTGAGGTCACCGTCATCCGTGACCAGATTGACGTCCCGACAGTCGAGTGGGAGCTCTTGCCCAACGGAATAGGCCACATTAGCATGTTTGATTTCAGCACCGACGCCACATCCAAAGTCGCAGGTGCCATTCAGGAACTACAGGCGGAGGGCGCCTCAAGCCTGATCCTAGACCTGAGGGGCAATCCTGGAGGCTATCTGCACGAGGCAGTGCTCACGGCAGGCCTGTTCCTGCCCCAGGATAAAGTCGTTCTGATCGAGCGCACCAATGAAGAGGAAGCCATTTTGAGACCTGAGGACTTTGGCGCAGCTGCGCCCATCGCGGCAGACATTCCTATGGTCGTGCTGGTCGACGGTGGCTCCGCCAGTGCTTCAGAGATTGTCGCCGGGGCGCTACGGGATCACGATAGGGCGACCCTAATTGGCGAACAGACCTTTGGCAAGGGGTCTGTCCAACTGGTGTACGAGTTGAGCAATGGTGCCGAGCTTCGCGTGACAAAGGCGCGCTGGTTCACGCCAGACGATGACGCCATTCACGGCGAAGGCCTCACGCCAGATATCATCATCGAGTTGACACCTGACGATGCCGAGGCTGGCTTGGATCCGCAACTGGACCGCGCCATCGAGTTCCTCTCGACGGGGCAATGAGTGTACCGCCTGGTGGGGCCAGTGAGGGTGATCTGCATGCCCTCCCTGGCCTTGCCACGGTGACAAGAGGACTCCAGTGACTGTCAAAGTTGTTGCCACAAACCGCAAAGCGCGTCACGAATACCATTTTGACGACATCTACGAGGCTGGGTTGGTCTTGCTGGGCACTGAGATCAAGTCAATCCGTGCCGGGCAGGTCAGCATTCGGGAAGGATTTGTCCTCTTCGAGGCAGGGGAGGCCTGGCTCGTCAACGTGCACATCGCGCACTACGATCCTGCCAGTCAGCAGAATCACGACCCCAGGCGCCGGCGCAAGCTGTTGCTACATCGCCGCCAAATAGATCGCCTCGAGAGCCGGTCGCGCGAAAAGAGCTACACTGTGATACCCATCAAGCTCTACCTAAAGGAAGGTCGTGCCAAAGTCGAGATCGCACTCGCGAGAGGGAAAAAGCTGTACGACAAGCGCCAGGCCATCGCCAAGCGCGACTCAAAGCGCCAGATGGAAAGAGCACTCAAGGAGCGTCATCGATGATCACCAGCCAGCAAACAGCCTCCGCTGAGCGCTTTGTCGTTGACGGGATCCGACTCTACTCCCTGCGCCAGATCAACGAACTGCCAACCGAAGTCAAGGAAGCGATCTATCGCCATCTCGTCCCGAGCGAGCTTCTCAAACGGTTCGAGATAGACCCCCTGACGCTGCAGGATGCACTGGGCAACCGCCTGGTGACCTTCACCTGCGCTGACGGCAGCAACTCGGTCCAGATTGACATCCGCAGCGAAGTTGGGTTTCCCGACCCCTTGCTTTTCATCGAGCTAAGTGATACACGTCTCAACCAAATCGAGGTGATGCTCTTCGTGGTCAACGATCCCAGGAGCGAGCGCTTTGAGACTGACCGCGATTGGCACGGCGAGCGCACCATGTTTGGCACGCTCCGGCGTAACATCTCTGAGGAGGTCCGGGCCATGGAGGCGGGGCTCGCGCCCGGACAGGTACGATCGGGGCTGCACCTCAGTCGTACCCTTCTGCCTCTGTTTGAAAGCTTTGTCACCCGGTTGGGACATGACTATTACCTCATGGAACCGTTGGCCTATCACAATGCCATCATCTTTGAGCACCTGGGCTGCAACTATGTGCATGGGCTGCGCAAGATGCGCTGGATAGAGAGTGAGTTTCAGCCAGGCGGGTGTCTCCGCGAGAGGCTGGACGGCTCTACACCATTTCGCCATCCAGACGCCTGGCGCACCGTCCGTGGCAGAAGCTGGGCCATCCACGACGGCATCATGGGGGAGCCATGGTACGGCATCAGGATGTACAAGCGCGTTGGCCTGTACGCGGGCATCGACACTTTTCCCGATGGCCCGTACTAGCCACCTGGCGTTCCGATGCTGGCTTTGAGATCTGATCAACCATGCCACCGTCTCAGTTCATAAGCCTGACCAAGAGCGTTTCGCTCAAAGCGCTGCTCCTACTCGCCGCGATGCTGCTGGCTGCTTGCCAATCAGGCCCAACGCCCGTGGCTGACGCCACGGAACACCCACTCACTGCCACGTCGCACCCGACCAAGACCGCCTCGGCTGTGCCCACAGCTACACCCTCACCGGCGCCAACTGGAACGCCCACCCCTACCCCAACTGCCACAGCAAGCCCAACACCTACCGCAGTACCCGGAGCGAACCTGATCGCATTTGAGACCTACCGCGACGGCAATGGCGAGATCTACCTGATCGATACCCGGACTGAGCAGCTCGCCAATCTCACACAACACGCCGAAGACGACCGCGCTCCTGCATGGAGCCCCGATGGAAACAGCATTGCCTTTGAATCTCACCGGGATGGCAATTGGGAGATATATATCCTCCACCTGGCTGATGGCTCGCTCAAGCGGCTGACCAACGCGCCCGGCTATGACGGTGCTCCTGCCTGGAGTCCCGACGGCACAACGATCGCGTTTGAGAGCTATCGCGACGGCAACCTCGAAATCTATACCGTACCGGTGGATGGCGGGCAGCCGGTCAGACTGACGAACCAGCCAGCAGGCGACTATGGGCCTACCTGGCATCCAAGCGAGGATCGCATTGCTTTCACATCGTGGCGTGACGGCAACAAGGAGATCTATACCATCTCCGCCTCAGGAGAAGATCTGCAGAATCAGACACAGCACCCTGCGGACGACGAGTCTCCTGCGTGGACGCCGGATGGCACAGCGCTAACCTTTGTGTCATGGCGATTGGTCGACGAAACCACTGGCAACCGTAACGCCGAGATCTACCAGATCGCGCTGAGCGATGGTGCTATTCAGCGATTGACTGATAATCCGTGGCTCGATCTCGACCCCGCCTGGGACGCCGAAGGGCGGCTGGTATGGGTCGCGTACGATCCGGGCCCGCCATTTGAGACCTACGATCCTTACCGCCCTGGAGACTTCCATCTGCATCGCTCCGCTGCCGAAGGACCGGAATCTCTGACCAACACGGACTGGGACGACCGCCGGCCAGCTCCCGCGCCTACCCAGGTAGACTCCCTGGCACAGATCAGCCAGCATCTCCCGCCGTTGCCAACCCCGCCTGCGCCGACCGCATCTCCTACTGCCGGCGGGCTCGTCGAGGTTGTTCCCGTGCCCAGCATTCAACTGAGCTTTGCGGAGCAGCCGATCCAGGTGAACGAACTGGTCGCGCCATCCCTAGTCGCCTGGCAACAGGACTTGTTTCGGGCCAGTGGCTGGGACTTTATGAGCAAGACCCTCGGCTCCTGGCGCAACATAGATCAGGTACGCAAGCGCGAAATGTACGCCTTGGATTATGGATTCTTGAGCTGGCACAAGGCAGGCCGCGCTCTCGACCTATCGCTGGACTACAAGGTAGACGGTGTCAACCAGATGGTGCTGACCCGTGAGGACCTGGGCGGGCAAACCTATTGGCGCATGTACTTGCGCACAGCCAGGCAGGACGGTAGCCAGGGAGAGCCGCTGAAAGAAAATCCCTGGCTGCACTGGTGGCACATTGTCCCCGAGCACGATCCGGAAGCCTATGACGCCGGTGGAAGGCGACAGCCGATACCTGGTGGCTACTATGCCGATGTCACAGCACTAGCCAAGCGGCATGGATGGGAAAGGATCGCCTGCTATGCAATAGAGGGCGATTACCACTGGCTGACCGATAGTAATGCTACCGAGTACTGGCATTACGAACGGACAGATGGCCTGATCTGGTGGGACGCCATGCAGCAGATCTATGCACTCGATCAGTTGAAGCAGCAAGTAGGCTGGGACATCGGCCTGACCAGGGCGCAGAGCGAGGAGATGATGCTCAGCAAGGGCATACCAACGCCATCTCCCTGATCCTGGGCATACACCAGTGGAGGAATCATGGACGAAATCGGTTACCGCTATCTGCAGCTGGCCCTACACCTGGACCGTCACCTAGACGGTTTTGTAGATGCGTACTTTGGTCCGCCGGAACTCAAGGCGGGGACCCAGTCTGGGGACCCAAGGTCCCTCGAGAGACTTGCTGACGATGCACAGCAGCTCCTGACTGCGCTCAAGGCCAGCGAGTACGATGCACGGCGAAAGGGCTTCCTGATCAAGCAGGTACAGGCCATAGCTGCCGTCATTCGTAACCTGGCCGGTGACCCGATCGATTTCGTGAGCGAAGTGGAGCTCTATTTCGACATCACACCTGAGATGACAGATGAGGACACCTTTGAAGCAGCTCACGCCGAGATAGACAAGCTATTACCCGGCAGTGGCTCGCTCATCGAACGTCTAGTCGCCTGGAGAGAGAGTCTCCAACTCGAACCTGACCGGATCCTGCCCGTCTTTGAGCTTGCCTTGCATGAGACCCGCACGCGCACGCAACAGCGCTTCCAGTTGCCGCCAGGAGAGGACCTGTCGTTGCACCTGGTACAGGACGAACCGTGGGGAGCCTACAACTGGTACCTGGGTGACTTTCGCTCCCGTATAGACATCAACACGGACCTACCGGTGCGCGCTGACGCCGCCGTGCCCCTGATCAGTCACGAGGCCTATCCAGGACACCACACTGAGCATGCCCTCAAGGAGCAGCATCTCTACAAGCACGAGAGGCGTGCCGAGCACGCTGTCCAGTTGCTCCTGGCCCCGGAGTGTGTGATCTCAGAAGGCATCGCCGACAACGCACAGCAAGTCATCTTTGAGGACTCTGAGTTGGTGGCCTTCCTGCAGAACCAGTTGTACCCGCTTGCCGGTCTCCCGAACCTGGACGCCGAGAAACAGGTTCGGCTGGGACGTGCTGCACAGGCACTTCGGGGCGTGAGCGGTAATGCAGCCCTTCTTCTGCTCAGCGAGGGCCGCCCGCCAGGTGAGGTCCAGGCGTATATCGAGCGTTACGGGCTGCGTACACCTGAAGAAGCTTCTCACAGCATGCGATTTCTGACCAATCGCCTCTTCCGCTCTTATGTCTTCAATTATGCGGTGGGAAAGGCGCTACTCGCACCGTTACTGGGGGGACCAGATGCCCTGGGGAACTTTGAGCGCCTCCTGAGGGAACCGTTTACACCTTCGCAGATCCGTAGCTGGCTCGCCCAGGGCGCTTTGGAATAGAGTTTACTACAGCAAGCTGCCTATTCGGGGGGACATAGCCGGTACCCAACCCCTCGTTCCGTGACAATTAGCTTCGGCTTGCGGGGATTCGCTTCGAGTCGCCGTCGAAGATAGGCAATGTGCACGTCCAGAGCACGCGTGCTATCCCCATCACTTGTGCGCCACACTCGGCGGAACAGCTCCTCTCGCGAGACAACCTGGCCGGACCGCTTCATGAGCAAAGCAAGGATGCGGCAGGCAATGGGGCGCAGCTGGTGGACAAGCCCATTGATCTGGAGCCGTCGCTCCTCGGTGTCCAGGCACATCTTCTCCGCGCAGATAATGCTCGCCGCGTGGTTGATCAGCGTAGTATCGATCACCTCCACCAAGTCCCTCACTGCAAAGGGCCGGGCCAAACACGCATCGGCTTGCGCCGGCCCCGACTGCCCTTTTCGCGCGAGAGCCAGTAGTGGTGCCTCGAACCTTCTCTTGAGCCACGCAGCGCTGCGATCGCCCCCGGACGCAGGCAACTCCAAGATCAGGAGAGACGGATCCAAGTCGAGCCTCAGCGCCTGGCTGCTGCTCGGTGCCCAACGGATGACGTACCTAGACGCATCGAGGGCGCTCTGCAGGTGTTTCACCAGCGATTGTGCTCGGGCGATCAACAACAGGACCTTTGGCTCCATCTCCCCTTGTACCGGCAGTGTGGAAACTAAACAGTGGTAGTGGACGGAGGTATTATAGCGGCTCTCCCCAAGGCTGTCAATCCAATGACCAATAGCTGGCGAGGGGGTACTTGGACTACAAGCACTCGTGG
>JASFLR010000164.1:0-6693 GCA_050117995.1 Anaerolineae bacterium | reverse complement strand
CCGTGGGCCCATCATCCACGAAGCGCAGAGCCAGATATCTTGCGATCGCGAACAGGCAGGTGAGCTCTGGGATGCATTGGAGGGACAGGAACCGCTCATCATTGACGATGTGAAGAAGGACTCCTGGTTGGCTCAGGTTTTTCGGCAGGCATTTGGCGAGTACCTGAATGATGAGATGGCCTACGTGCGCTCCTGGGTGGGCGTCCCGCTGATGGTCCAGGATCGAATGCTTGGTTGGCTGTGTCTCCATCACAGTGAGCCCAGGGCATATACACGGCATCATGCTGCCCTGGCCCAGACCATAGCCAACCAGGCAGCCACTGCCATTCAGAACGCCCTTCTATATGGGCAGGCGAGACGAGTGGCAGCCCTGGAAGAGCGGCAGAGGCTGGCCCGCGAGCTGCACGACTCGGTTTCTCAGGTGCTCTATGGCGTCGGCCTGGGCGCGCGCACTGCCCAGGCACTCCTGGATCGTGCTGCTATCCCACCAGAGCTGAAATCGAATCTGGCCGAGCCGCTGGCCTATGTGCTGTCGTTGGCTGAGGCAGGCCTGGTCGAGATGCGAGCGCTCATCTTTGAGTTGCGGCCCGACTCCCTGGAAAAGGAAGGCTTGGTGGTTGCCCTGACGCGGCAGGCGGATGCGCACCGCGTCCGCCACAAGCTGGACGTGCATGCAGAGTTCTGCCCGGAACCGGTGCTGCCCTTCGAAGCGAAGGAGGGACTGTATCGCATTGCCCAGGAGGCACTGAACAACGTGGCCAAACACGCCCAGGCCAGCCGGGTGGAGATCCGGCTCACGGGCGATGGTGAAGAGGTTTGCCTTGAGGTGCAGGACAATGGCGTGGGGTTTGATCCGCAGGGCGACTATCCCGGCCATCTGGGGCTGCGCTCGATGGAGGAGCGTGCCGCCAAGTTGGGGGGTATGCTAGACATCGAGAGTGCGCCCGGAAAGGGAACCCTGATACGCATCAGCGTCCAGCCTTACCAGCCAGCGTGAGCAATCAGCAATAGCATTGGCCAACCGCGCTGCTACTATCCTTCTGCCCCGCCTTCCGGGAAAAGATCGACCTCTTGCGGCTGCCACACACCCACCTCCGCCAGGAAGAGGTCAGAGCCCCGGTTGAAGCTCAGCCACCGCCCGTCGGGACTCCATCTCGGGTGTGCGCCCGCGCCCAAAAGGTATCCTTCCCCACCGTCTGTGCGGTAGATCCACAAGGCCGGATCGGGACCTTCGGCCATGGGTAGTGCATCGTAGGCCAGCCACTTCCCGTCTGGGCTCCATACCGGCGCCGGGGGCCAGTAACCGACGTGCCAATCGAAGGGCTGCCCCACCAGTCGGGATGTGCCTGCGCTCAGGTCAAAGAGGCCGATGCTCATTCGCTGCAATCCGTCCTCCAAGATGCTCACAACCCAAGCCAGCCGCTCTCCGTCAGGCGACCATGCGGGGTTGGCTATAGCCTGCACGGACAGTCCGTATCGCTCAGGGTGAAGCGGCTCCGCACCCGTGTCCCACCGGTAGAGCCAGGCCTCGCCTTTCTGGTCGTAGGCGATGGTGTGTCCATCGGGCGCGGGAGCAGGATAGCCGATGGACCATCGCTCTCCCAGAACCCGGTAGTCGCTGCCGTCCGCCTGCACAGTGGTTAGAAACCCCATTGTGGGACCCAGATCAGCGTCCCCTGACCAGGATGAGAAGATGATGAGGTCCGGTCGCGTCGGCCACCACTGGGGGCAACACTCTCTGCGACTTGCCTCCATTGTGAGATTGCGTTCTTCACCGGTGCTCAGATCGGCGATCCAGATGTCATCTGATATGCCGCCGTCTCCTCGAAATTGCAACTCCTGACCGCTGCCATCACCCTGCAGAGCGTCCGGCGACAGGTTCGCATTGGGATCGGCAGAGAGCTGGATTGGCTGTCCATCCACACCGATGCGCCATAAACTGCCCGCAGCCGAGAAGATCAGGCCCGGCGGCAGGACAGTCTTTGGCCCCTGGGCGCGCCTGTCCGCGGGGAACAGCGCGTCGCATCCCGCCAAGCCTATCATCAGCAACAGCGCCACGAATACAAACAACCCGTATCTGGTTTTCATCTTGAATAACTCTTTCGTTTGAGAGCCGGCGCCCGATGACAGCCAGTCAATCCCTGTCGGGTGAGCCTACGAGGATCTGGGACGAGGTGCGCTGGCGGTGCAGGCGAACACCAGGGAGCCATAGGCAGGCTCAAGCCAGGAGCCAACGGTCCGCAGTTGGCAATTATGGACAGGGGATCAACGAGGTTCAGGTCAGTCACGCTTGCACTCCAGGCGATAACTCGCTCCGTGCGAGCAGGGCATTGCGTAGCGAGGTACGTCCCCTGCTCACAAGTGACCGGATCACGTCGACTGAAGCGCCCGTGACGTCAGCGATCTCCCGATAACTCAGGCACTCAACATCAGAGAGCACAAAAGCGACTCGCTGGTCAGTGGGGAGTGTGTTGAGCAAGGCCTGCTCGCAATCTATCGATAGTTGATGGTCAAAAAGTGCCGCGCAGCTTCCCACCGGATTGTCACCGGGCGAGGAACTACGGGCATCAGAATCCCGGACTGATAGCGCTTCGAGTTGCTCCTGACAAGTAGTGACGACGATGCGCGTCATCCAGAGCTTGGGGCGATTTCCGCGACGCCCTGGAAAAGCCCGAAGCGCCCTCACAAATGTGTCCTCAGTGGCGGATGCTGCCAGCTCCGGATCGCCCAAGATGCGATAGGCTAGGTTGTATACCATGCCCTGGTTTTCCAGGACGATTTGGCTGAATAGGCAGGCTTTGTAACGCCTGGCGATACCGGCACCGGCTGATCTTCGAAAGGGGCCTGACCCGCACAACGTCGCATGGTTCTGCACGGAACCATGCGTCGAAGGTTGCGGATTGCCGCGCGCGCTCGGTCCGCGATTCGCGACGTACTGTTGAAGGCTGCGCATCCTGAAAATCTCAGACGTCTTTCTGATCGCATTCATAGCCATGCATCATCACACCAGATCTCAACACTGGGCCACACTCGAGACAACAGTCAATCTTCCTCGATGCCGCCTCACATTCCGGGCGCATAGCATGAAGCATCGTATCACCTCGACCAATTGCTCCCCCCACTACACAAGATCACCCTTCCACCTGCGGTACAGGCAGCACATTCCAATACTATCGGATTTCTGTTGGAGGCGCATCGGCCAAAGGACCGGTCCTGACTGGGACAAATGTCCCATCACAATGATTGGTGCCCCAGTTCAGTCAGGTTCGTCTTGCTGGTTCCGTAGAAACTAGAATGCCACTTGCCTTCACGGCAAGTGGCATCTACGAACGGTTTGTACGCTCGGCCTGGAATCGATCCTGGTCGAGACTATCCGTCTATGAGTCTCTGCCACCAGAACTGGATCATGGCCGCGTCCAGGCCTTCATAGTACTCGACCGTGATCTTGTGGTGACCCCCGGCTACATACAGGTCCGTGCAGTAGGTGCCATATCCGTCGTGCCACTCGTTGATGATATGCGGTAGCTCGTCATTGATCTGCACAACAACACCATCGTCGGCCCTGGCACAGAATTGATACGTGCCCTCGCTCAAGTCGGTATAGCCGATCCAACGCACACTGAAATCATCGCTTGGCAGCCCTGCAGCAGGTGCGCCCGTACCCCAGTCGAAGTCGATGCTCAGGTCAGGGCGGACCAGTGCTGGTTCGCCTTCGAACTCCCGGTTGGCATAGTAGCTGCCTTCCCAGTCTGCGCGATTCGTCTGCAGCTTCCACCACAGGCGCGCTCGGGCGTTGCCCGCTTCCTCGTACATCTCCATCCGGACCTGGTGCTTGCCCTCATCCAGGTAGATCTCGCCAGTGTGGCCGCCGGTGACATCGTCCCACAGGTCAATTACCAACCGGTCGTCCACCCACAGCCGTGAACCGTCGTCCACCTCGACCGTGAACTGGTAGGGTCCCAGCGGAAAGTAGATCTGCCGGGTCCAGCGCACGCTGAAATCGTCGGCTGGCAGCCCGGGGGCAGGCGCTCCGGCACCCCAGTTGAAATTGACGCTGGCGTCGTTGCGCACAATGGCTGGCACGCCAGCTAGCTCGCGGTTGGCAAAGTACTCCCCCTTCCAGTCCGGGAAGCTCTCCTGTCGTGCCCATCTCAGGCGGGCCATGGCCCCACCGGTGTGATCGTACATCTCCATCCGGATCTGGTGCTTGCCCTCAACGAGGTATGCGTCGCCGGTGTAGCTGGCAGATCCGTCATGCCACTGGTCAATTACCAGCCGATCGTCGACCCACAGCCGCGCACCGTCGTCCACCTCGACGGTGAAGCGATACGGGCCCACCGGGAAGTAGATCTCCCGAGTCCAGCGCACGCTGAAATCGTCGGCTGGCAGCCCGGGGGCAGGTGCTCCGGCACCCCAGTTGAAATTGATGTTGGCGTCGTTGCGCACAAGGACAGGTAGGCCTGCCAGCGAGCGATTGGCAAAGTACAGCCCCTTCCACTCCGGGAAGCTTTCCTGCCGGGCCCACCACATGAGGGCCATAGCCCCGCCTTTGTGCTCGTACATTTCCATGCGGATGTCATGCTTGCCTCTGGTCAAATAGATGTCACCGGTGTAGGTGCCCGTGCCATCTAGCCACCGGTCGATGATCAGAATCCCATCGACCCACAGCCGCGCACCGTCGTCCACCTGAACGGTGAAGCGATACTGGCCCGCACCGTACTCAAGCTGCCGGGTCCAGCGCACGCCAAAGTCGTCAGCCGGCAACCCGGCGGCGGGCGCCCCCGCGCCCCAGTTGAAATTGATGCTGGCGTCGTTGCGCACAAGGGCAGGCACGCCTGCGAGCGTGCGGTTGGCAAAGTACTCGCCCTTCCACTCTGGAAAGCTTTCCTGCCGGGCCCACCACATGCGCGCCTTGGCGCTTCCGGTGTGCTCGTACATCTCCATGCGCACTGCATGTGTGCCCTCAGCCAGGTAGACGTAGCCACTGTAGCTGCCGACGCCATCGTGCCACTGGTCGATGATGAGGACGCCGTCTACCCACAACCGCGTGCCATCATCCTGCTCGACGGTGAAGCGATAGGGGCCTGCCGGGAAGTAGGCTTGCCGGGTCCAGCGCACGCCAAAGTTGTCGGCTGGCAGTCCGGCGGCGGGCGCGCCCACACCCCAGTTAAAGTCGATGCCCTTGTCGTTGCGGACCAGCAAAGGACTGCCGCTCAGCGTGGCGTTGCCGAAATACTCACCCTTCCAGTCCGGGTACGACTCGACCGTCTCGCGCCAAAAGGTGATAGCTGCTTGTCCGGTGCGCTCGTACATTTCTACGCGGACATTGTGCTTGCCTGCTGTCATGGTCCGCTCAGCCGAGTAGGTGCGCAGCGATCCATCATTCCACTGATCGATGAGCAGCTGTCCATCCACCCACAAGCGTACGCCGTCATCCACGCGGATGCTGAACCGATAGGTCTTGGCCTCAAAGTTGAGCTTCCGGGTCCACCGCACCGAGAAACGGTCTGTGTTGATGCCCTTCATCGGGCTGCCACTGCCCCAGTCAAACTCGATCTTCTTGTCGTTGCGCACCTTGGGCGTACCTGTCAGGTTGATGCCGCTAAAATACTCCCCGCGCCAGTCCATGATCTGGACCGACTTGGGTGTTGGCGTTGCAGGTGCGGGTGTGGGCGTGGGTGGGATCGGCGTTGCGGTGGGCGTAGGCACCACCGGATCGGGTGTGTCTGTGGTCGGAACAGGCGTGTCGGGCACAGGGGTGTTCGTGGGTTCGGGGGTGGGTGTGTCCGGCTCGACCATGGGCTGGTTCACCTGAAACGCTGCCCGCGCAGACTGTTCCGAGTTGGCTGTCCGCACCCATACAATGGCTTCCTGCTTGCTCGCCCAAGGACCGGCTTGCGGATAGCGAATGCTGGTTGCGATCTGACCGATCGCGTCGGCCACTGCACTGCCGTACACGACCCCGTCAGTGCTGCCTGTCTCAGTCTCCAGCAGGTAGACTAGGACCGTTTCGCCCGCTGGCCAGCCACGCCCCCGGATGGTGACGACGGTGCCAGGCTGACCAGCCGTGGGATCCAGTTGTACAAACGCCACGGCAGGCTGGGGGCCAGGCGTTGCCGCCTGGCTGTTCCAGATCAGCAGCCCTAGGACTGCGATCAGGGTAAAAGCGACTACGCTCGTCAGGAAGACGAGCCAGTTCCTTGACTTTTCTGTCTTGCTGTTCATTTCCGACTCCCCCTCTATCGTCTGTCGAAAGATTCGGCGGATTCCGTGCATCCACTGGCACTAAGATGTAATCTGCCAAGTGAATGTTCCCGAGTGTGCAGGACAGCTATTGTCCTGCTTATTCCACTCCTGAGAGCATCATAGCAGGTTGTGGTCATGGGCGCATCGGCGGAAGGATCGATCTTTCTTGGGACAAATGCCCTACCGCTGGGCAGGCTGCTCTTCCGCCGGGGCAACTGCATTCACTGCCAAAATATCAGGAAAGGCGAACATTTGTGCTATAATCGAGTCATGAGAAAACCGCCCGCAATCGATCGCCAGAATCGCGGACATCTCGCCCTCATGATCCCGGGTTTGTTTCTCGGAAAAATCTTGACATGGGATCGGGATCATGGGACTGGTATCCGTGGACTGTTGTCCACAGGGAGCGACTTTTCTTCTGCTCGCGGTGGACAACAGTCCACCGCT
>JASFLR010000163.1:0-6701 GCA_050117995.1 Anaerolineae bacterium | reverse complement strand
ACCACTTCCTCCAGACGGGCCGGTCCCTCTTCCGCAGCGCGCTGGGCCTTGCGATAGCGCGCAAAGTAGCTCTGCGCGTTCTCCACCGCGGTCTTGGCCCGATCGAGTGGGATGATCAACACTTCACCATCGCCTGTCTCGATCACCAGTTCGCCTTGACGGGGTCCGATCGAGTGTGCATAGGTCAAGATCCAGTTGCCCCACTCGCGCCACTGCTCGGCTCTGGCCGCTCGCGACATGGACTCCTCCAAAGCCTGCCGTTGACGCTCCAGGCGGGCGCGGGCCGCCTCGATCGCTTCCCGCAGCGGACGCTTGGCGGCAGCGTAGGCGTCCTGGCTGGTGATGGCCAAAGTGCAGACTTCAATGGCCTGGCTGAGCGATGGCACGCGCTGAGGCTCCCCACGGTGAGTCAGCGGATAGGGCGCATACACCGCGGGTTGGCCTCCCTCCTCAACGATCGTGGGCTGCCATCCACCTTCCTCCAGGGGTGCTAGCAGGTCACGGATCGACGCCAATATCGGGCTGAGGCGCTCCACTTGGGCCACCTTTGCTCGCGGTTGCCCCAGGGCGCGAAAGGCGATCTCGCGGGCCAGCAGCGGGCTCATCCCGCGCACGCCGCTCACCAGCGCCCGCCACACCTGTGCCCCTGGTTCCTGACCGGCGAGCATCTCGCGCAGGCGGTGCTCTGTCAATTCGCTGGGCGGCAGCTTGTCCTGGGGTGGCGGCGGCGTGTAGGGCCGGCCCGGAAGGATCGGCCGTACGCGACTCAGCTGCGTGCTCACCCGCTTCACCGAATCATGCACCTGGCCCAAAGCATCCACCAGGATGATATTCGAGTGGCGACCCATCACTTCGATGATCAGCTCGCTGCAGCCCCATTCCGGGTGGTCGAGCTCTATACAAAGGACCCGTTCAAAGGGCGGCTGTTCGATGGACGATATGATGGCTCCCCGCGCGTACTTGCGCAGCAGAAGCAGCAAGCCAGTCGGCTTTTCCACACCGCGCCGCAGCTTTTCCGAAGCCAACAAGACGCGGCCCAGATCGGCGTGCGCCGACGCCAGGAGATAGTGGCGCTCGTGTTGGGCATAGATCTCCAGACCCACCGACAGCTTGTCCGGGAGGAGGACCCGCTGCACCCGTCCGCCGAGAAGCTGCTCGTGCAACTCATCAGCCATGCAGGACATGCAGAGCGCATCGAAATACATGGCGGTGAGCCGCTACCAATCGAGATTCAATATGCGAATAAAGCCACTCAGGTCATCGCCGCCGTGGACCCGGACGCGGTGCAGGGTAAACAGATCGTCGGCCGTGTGCGTGGCACCCTGTTCGGTGAGCACAGCACCCCAGAAATAAGCCGAGCGGAGGACATCGATGACGAACTGATCGTATCGTCCTGCAGGATAGGCAAAAAAGCGGCAGGGCTCGCCGGTGCGTGCCTCGATAGCCTCTTTGGGGGCCAATACCTGAAAGACGACAAAATCAAAGTCCCGGTTGCGCATGTCGGGGTGATTGTAGCTGTGGGGTTCGAACCGCATGCCAGCCGCGTACATCTCTTCCACCTCTGCCCACGACAGGAAACTCGGGTCCCCGGCATCCATCGGCTCCGAGATCACGAAAAACGTCCCCACAAACCCATATCGCTGCAGGAGCGGAAAGGCATTCGTGTATGCATTGGCATAGCCATCGTCAAAGGTGAGGATTATGGGCTTCGGGGGGAGCGCTTTGCCCATGGTCACATGCAGAGCCAGATCATTCAGCGTGATGCTCTCGTAGCCCTCCCGCCTCAAATAGGCAAGCTGATCCTCGAAGTCATCGGGGCTGACAGATAGATCGCGGCGAATCGCATCCGCACCCGCCGGTGGTACCTCTATATGGTGGTACATCAGGATAGGCACACGAACTTGGCGATCAACGCCATCTGGTGTGGGTAGCAGAGGCGTCGGCGTGAACGTAGGCGTAGGTGTAAAGGTCGGTGTCGCTGTGGGAGTGTTCGTCGCCGTGGGCGTCGGAGTAAAAGTAGGCGTATTCGTCGGCGTCAGCGTGGGCGTGTTGGTCGGCGTAGGCGTATAGGTAGAGGTCGCCGTGGGAGTCGGTGGTGGCGTGTGCGTCGGGGTGGACGTAGGTGTGCTCAAACCCACGATCCGGGCAATCACACCCAGTCCGCTCTCTTGATCGGGATTCGGTTTCGATTCTCCGGTGTGCCAGTATGCAGCACTCAGCAACAGCGCCACCACCGGCAAAAGTGCCAGCGCCACCCACCGGGATTTGATTCTGCTCAGCAAAAGCTCCTCACTCGGGCCAGGTTCAGGCCCTTACAAGATACCCCAACTGACGGGAACTGTCAAATGATTCGAACGCACGGCAGCAATGCCGCAAGAAAACCCTCGCCCCTCTCGCTGTCCACAGACAGAAACATCTCCAGATCGGCCTGGGTCTGGAGATGTTTGACTGCCAACTCACGCTTTGGCAAATCAGCCCGCGTGGATCAGTACTCCAGCGTATCCTCGCGGCCGATCCGCTTGCGGAACACCCAATAACTCCAACCCTGGTAAAGCAACACGATCGGCACAAAGATCACGGCTACCACACTGATGACCTGCAGCGTGTACTGGCTGGATGAGGTATTATAGATCGTCAAGCTCCAGGCGTCGTTCAAGCTCGATACCATCACCCTGGGATAGAGCCCCAGCGCCAGCATCGCGCACGTCAGCGCGATCGTCAGGCCCGACATAATAAAAGCCCACCCGTGCCGGCGCGCGCGGATGAACCACCCCGCTGCCAAAAGTGCTGCAGCCGTCGCTACAGCAAACACCCACAACACAGGCCCCCGGTGGCTGAATATGTCGGTAACAAAGGTCCCCGCGATCGTGGCTGCCAGGACCAGTATCACTGTAGGCAGCCACAGCCGGACCGCCGCCTTTTCAGCCCGTTCCAGCAGCTCGTCCCTTGTTTTTAGCCCCAGGAAGGTAGCACCGTGCAGCGCAAAGGCCGAGACTGCCGCCAGCCCCGCCAGCAGCGCATAGGGGTTCAGCAAATTCCAGAAACCGCCCACATACTGCATCTCTGCATCGATGGGCACGCCCCGCGCTACATTGGCAAAGGCCACACCCCACAGCAGCGCGGGCACTAGGCTGCCGACAAAAATCACCCAATCCCACAGCGTGCGCCAGACAGGCCGCTCGTCCTTGCTTCGAAACTCGAATGCAACCCCTCGTACGATCAGCGCCAGCAGCATCAACACCAACGCCAGGTAGAAACCGCTGAACATGGTGGCATACCAGCTCGAAAACGCCGCGAACATGGCCCCGCCAGCCACTATCAGCCACACTTCATTTCCATCCCAGTGAGGGCCGATGGTATTGATGACCAGCCGCCGGTCGGTGTCATCCTTGCCCAGGAACGGCATCAGGATACCCACACCGTAGTCAAAACCCTCCAACAGGAAGAATCCAGTGAACAGGATTCCGATCAGGATGAACCAAACAGTCTGCAGATCCATGATGTGCCTCCTTTCCGCTCCCTAGTTCGCCGCTGCCAGCGCCGATGACTGCTCATCCACGGAAGATGCCGACTCGGCCTCCGCCGGTACGCCCTTACGGGCATACTTGGCCAGGAGGTAGACGTCGGCGGCCATCAGCACGCCATAGAGCAGTACAAAGGCCAACAACGAAAAGATGACCATGCCGCCGCTCACGCTCACCGAAACACCCTGCTCGGTCCGCATGAGCCCAAAGACGATCCAGGGCTGCCGGCCTACCTCAGCCAGCAGCCAGCCACCGGTATTGGCTATGTACGGTAGCGGAATAGCCCATATCAGCAGCCGCAGCAACCACGGATAGCGGTCTAGCCACTTCTTGAGCGTGAGGAATAGCGCCGCTGCAGCCAAGGCGATCATCGCCAGGCCAGCGCCTACCATAGCCCGGAAAGACCAGAACACCAGCGTGACTGGTGGGATATAGTTACCCGGCCCGTAGGTCTGTTCGTATTCGGCCTGGATCTCGTTGATGCCCGGGATCTCGCAGGTAAAGTTGTTGCAGTTCAGGAGGCTCATCATAGCCGGCAGCTTGATGGCGAAAACCTCCTTGCGCGCCTTCTGGTCACTGATCGTGAACAGCGAAAGATCGGCTGGCTTTTCCGTCTCCCACAGTGCCTCCGCTGCAGCCATCTTCATCGGCTGGGTCTTGAACATGTGCTGGCCCTGCGAATGTCCCACGACCCCGACCAGAACCGATCCGACGAGTCCAGCAATTGCAGCCATGAGGAACGAACGGCGCCAGACCTCATGCGAGCTGCTCTTCTTGACCAGGTGATAGGCCGCCACTCCCAGCATAAAGAAGGATCCAGTAGTTATGCCAGCCAGAACCACATGCGGGAATTGCTGCCAGACGTGCGGATTGCCCAATAGCGCCCAGAAATCAACCATCTCGGCTCGCCCGTTATTCAGTGCATAGCCCACCGGCTCCTGCATGAACGAGTTGGCAACCAGGATCCACAGCGCTGAGAGATTCGAACCTATCGCCACCGCCCACATGACCGCAGCGTGCACTCCCTTCGGCAGTCTATCCCACCCAAAGATCCAGACACCCAGGAAGGTAGACTCCAGGAAGAATGCCGACAGGCCCTCAATCGCCAGAGGGGCACCGAAAACATCGCCCACGAAGCGCGAGTATTCAGACCAGTTCATCCCAAACTGGAACTCCATGACGATACCCGTCACCACGCCCATGGCAAAGTTGATGAGGAAGAGCTTTCCCCAGAACTTTGTCATCTTCTTGTAAACCTCGTCCCCTGTGCGCACGTACATGGTTTCCATGATGGCCACCAACACAGCGAGGCCCAGCGTGAGCGGCACGAAGAAAAAGTGATAGATCGTCGTCGTGGCGAATTGCAGCCGTGACACTGTCAGGGCATCCATATTCTGTACCTCCTCGTATGAGCAATCCAATTTGTGAGAGGTCCCACAATCTGCGCACAGAATACCACATGCCTTGTGGTATGTCAATGACATTGTGTGTGATCATCACAAACGAAAGCGTCTCCAGACCGAGTACGGTCCGGAGACGCTATTCGACGACCTGACGCTACGATGAATCAGCCCACGTGACTCAGTACTCCAGCTCGTCCTCGCGGCCGATCCGCTTGCGGAAGACCCAATAACTCCAGCCTTGATAGAGCAGCACAATGGGCAGGAAAATCAGCACGATGATGCCCATAACCCTAAGCGTGTACTCGCTGGACGAGGCGTTGTAAATGGTGAGGTTCCACTCCGGGTTGAGGCTGGATACCATCAAGCGCGGATAAAGCCCTAGCGCCACCGTGATACACGTCAGCGCGATCGTCAGGCTGGACATAATAAAAGCCCACCCGTGCCGGCGCGCGCGGATGAACCACCCTGCTGCCAGAAGGGCCCCACAGGCCGCCGCCGCAAAGACCCAAAGCAGGGCACCCCGCTGGCTGAATATGTCAGTGGCAAAGATCCCGGCAACCATAGCGGCGAATACCAGGACAACCGTGGGCAACCACAGCCAGGCCGCCGCCTTTTCTGCCCGTTCCATCAGATCATCCTTGGTCTTGAGCCCCAGGAAGGTGGCGCCGTGCAGCGCAAAGGCCGCCACGGCCGCCAGCCCTGCGAGCAGCGCATAGGGGTTCAGCAGGTTCCAAAAGCCGCCCACATACTGCATCTCGGCATCGATGGGAACGCCCCGCACCACATTGGCAAAGGCCACACCCCACAGCAGCGCGGGCACCAGGCTGCCAACAAAGATCATCCAGTCCCACAACGTGCGCCAGGCTGGGCGCTCGTCCTTGCTCCGAAACTCAAATGCGATCCCCCGCACGATGAGCGCCAGTAGCATCAGCACCAGCGCCAGGTAGAAACCGCTGAACATGGTCGCGTACCAGTTGGCAAAGGCAGCGAACATAGCCGCACCGGCCGTGATCAACCATACTTCATTGCCATCCCAGACGGGACCGATGCTGTTGATGACCAGCCTGCGGTCGATATCGTCCTTGCCCAGGAACAACAGCAGGATACCCACTCCGTAGTCAAAACCCTCCAACAGGAAGAATCCAGTAAACAGGACCCCGATCAGGATGAACCAAACGGTCTGAAGCTCCATGGTGTGCCTCCTTTCGGCTCGCTAGTTCGCCGCCGCCAACGCCGATTCGCTCTCATCTGAGGGCAATTCCGTTTCAGTCTCCCCCGGCACGCCCTTGCGCCCGTATTTGGACAGGAGATAGACCGCTGCGGCCATTGCCGCGCCATAGAGCAGTACAAAGGCCACCAAAGAAAAGATAGCCATACCGCCGCTCACACTCACCGAAACCCCCGCCTCAGTCCGCATCAGCCCGAACACGATCCAGGGTTGCCTTCCCACTTCCGTCAGCAACCAGCCTCCAGTGTTGGCCAGATAAGGTAGGGGAATCATCCACACTAGCAACAGCAACAACCTTGGATATCGATCCAGCCACTTCTTCAGTGCCAGGAACGCTGCACCCAAGGCTACGGCGATCATCGCCAGGCCGGCGAACACCATGACCCGGAAAGCCCAGAAAACGAATGTGACCGGTGGGATATAGTTGCCCGGCCCGTACGTCTGCTCGTATTCGGCCTGGATCTCGTTGATACCCGGGATCTCGCATGTGAGATTGTTGCAGGTTAGGAGGCTCATCATAGCCGGCAGTTTGATGGCGAAAACCTC
>JASFLR010000162.1:0-6729 GCA_050117995.1 Anaerolineae bacterium | reverse complement strand
TCTCGATCAGGCCCCGCTCCTCACAGCCACGGGTGACCATACCCAAGCGCGCATCTGCGCTGGCTTCTAGCAGCATATCCATGGTCCTGGGAATGGGGTATTTGGGCCAGAGGACGAGGTCGCCCAAGTCTTCGCCGGGGCGGAATAGGTGGGGCGTGGAAGCTGGCCCCTCGGCGCGCAGGGCCAGCACACCATCTACGGTGCCGCTATCCAATAGGTTCTTTACTGCGTCTCGCAGCAGATCAAGTCTGTCCATGCTAGGCCACCTCTTTCGTTTCCAGCGGGCCGAGCCTGCGGACCGATTCGGTGAACTCTTGGACTACATCGGCAAACCGGTTAGCCTCGGAGGCCGAGACCCACTCCAACATCAGTCGCTCCGGGTGGATACCGACATAGCTCAGCAAGTTGCGAAAGATGGGGAACCGCTTGGCGGTTCGATGATTGCCACTAACATAGTGGCAGTCGCCCAGGTGTCAACCGAGTACCATCACACCGTCGGCACCCTCACGGAAGGTGCGGACCACCAACTCGGGCGAGATGCGCCCGGAGCACATCACGCGCACGATGCGCAGGTTGGGGTCGTATTTGAGGCGCGAAGTGCCGGCTGCATCGGCCCCGGCATAGCTGCACCAATTGCACAGAAACCCGACGATGCGGGGTTCGAAATCAGTCGTCGTTGTCATGCTTTCCTATCCTCCCGCGGCAGGTATGAATGCGAGAATTGCCACATCCGGGATGCCAGCGCGCTGCTCACGCAAAGACGGGCATCGGATCCCGCTCAAAGATGCCTTCTATCTGGGCGACCAGTTCTTCATCAGTGAAGTGATGGCCGGTGATGGCTTTGGCCAGACAGGCGCCGACACAGGTGCCACAGCCCTTGCATAGGGCCACGTTGACCTGGGCCTTGCCCTCTACTCGCTCGATGGCATTGTAGGGACAGGCCAGGATGCACTCGCCGCAGCCTGAGCATTTGTCACGATCCACTTCGGCGACGGTTGGATCGATGTCAATCTCGCCCCGAGCCAGCAGACCGATGGCCTTTGATGCGGCTGCGCTGGCCTGGGAGACGGTGTCGGGAATGTCCTTGGGGCTCTGGCAGCAGCCGGCCAAAAAGACGCCTGCTGTGGTCGTGTCGACTGGCCTGAGCTTGGGGTGCGCCTCAGCGAAAAATCCATCCTTGTCAACGGAGACGCCAAAGAGCTTGCCCAACTCCCGGGCGCCCCGCGAGGGAACCGCTGCGGTCAGCAGGACCACCAGGTCAGCCGGGATCTCCACATAGCGGCCCAGCAGGGTGTCCTCGCCCCGCACCAGCAGCTTGCCGCTGCCGTCCGGGTCGGACACGACTTCGGCTACCTTACCGCGGACGTAGTGGATGCCCTCGTGCTGCATTCGCTTGTAGAACTCTTCGTAGCCTTTGCCCGGGGTGCGCATGTCGATGTAGAACTGGTAGACCTGACCGCCTGTCTTTTCCAGTGCCAGATGGGCCTGTTTGGTCCCGTACATGCAGCAGATGCGGGAGCAGTACTCGTGTGCCTCGTCGTCGCGGCTGGCAATGCAGTGCAGGAACACGGTCATTTCGGGCACGCGGCCGTCTCGCGTCACAACCTTGCCGATGGTTGGTCCAGCAGCGCTGGTGAGCCGCTCGAACTGCATAGCATCGATCACATTGTCGTAGATGCCATAGCCGTAGCGGGCCAGTACGGGGTGCTCAGTCAGGTCATAGCCGCTGGCCAGCACCACGGCTCCTACCTTGATGTCTAGATACTCATCCTCCTGATCAAAAACGATGGCGTCTGCCTCGCATACCCGGACGCACTTTTGCGAGCACTTGCCCTTTGTGAGAAAGAGACATGCGTTGGGGTCGATCACGGCCTTCATGGGCACAGCCTGGGCGAAGGGGATATAGGCAGCGCTCCGCAGTCCCATGCCCGCCTCGTACTCGCTATAGACGCGATCTTGCCAGACGCAGGCTTCCATGCAGGCGCCACACCCGGTACACTTTTCCTCATCTACATAGCGCGCTTTGCGCTTGATCTTGACCTGGAAGTTGCCCACATAGCCGTGGACGTCCACCACCTCGCTGTAGCTCAGCAGTTCGATGTTGGGATGCCGACCGGCATCCATCATTTTCGGCCCAAGAATTCAGGTGGAACAGTCCAGGGTAGGAAAGGTCTTGTCGAGCTGGGCCATTTTGCCGCCGATGCTCGGCTCTCGCTCGACCAAAAAGACCCGGTAGCCCGCGTCAGCGATGTCCAGGGCAGTCTGGATGCCGGCGATGCCGCCGCCCACGACCAGCGTTGACTGTTCGATGGGCGACTTGCGGGAATGGAGGGCGTCGTGAAAGTGCACCCGCTGCACCGCACCGGCAACCAAATCACTGGCCTTGTTGGTGGCTCCCTCGCCGGCGGGATGGACCCAGGAGACCTGCTCTCGGATGTTGGCCATCTCCAAGAAATAGGGGTTCAGGCCGGCGCTATCCAGTGTGCGGCGGAAGGTGGGCTCGTGCATGCGCGGCGTGCAGGCCGCAATGACCACACGGTCCAGATTGTGCTCTTTAATGTCCTCGCGAATCGTCTTCTGTCCTGGCTCGGAGCAGGAGTACTTGTTGACGCGAGTCATGACCACTCCGTCCAGATCCTGGGCGAATTGTGCCACGGCCTCGGTGTCCACGGTAGCGGCTATGTTGGAGCCGCACTGGCACACGTATACACCGATCCTCGGTTTCTTCTTGTCTTCATTGGCGGTTGTCATCAGGCTACTCCCCACGGTTTCGGCTTGGGTGCCCGCGATCTCGATTTCTTCGCGGGGGTGTCTTCCGGTGCATCTATGGTTTCGGCCAGCAGCTTGAAGGGCGACACGACCAGCTTCTCCAGCCCAAGTTCTGCCCTATCGAGCCCCATAGCAAGGCCCATCAACTGGCTGAAGAACATGATTGGCAGGTTAAAGGTGGTATCCTTGATGGTCTCCAATTTGGACTGGTAGAGATCCAGGAGCAGTTGGCAGAAGGGACAGCCCACTGCCACTGCGTTGGCGCCGGCTGCTTTGGCATGGGCCAGGACGTCGGCTGACAGGGTAAAGCTGATATCCTCCTCGGCCATATAGATGGCGCCGCCACAGCACTTGGTCTTGTAGGCCCAATCTACGGCTTCCGCGCCCAGTGCCTCCATCAGGCGGTCCATTGACTGGGGGCGTTCAGGATCGTCAAACCCTCCACTGGGGCGGGTGATCAGGCAGCCGTAGTAGCTTGCTACCTTCAGTCCCTCCAACGGCTTGGCCACAGGCACATTGTCCACTCCCACGTCGTTGACCAGCACATCCACTGGATGTCTCACTCTTGGTGCACGGCCGACTTGGTGGCTATCCAGTGTACTGTTGATCCGCTCCCTCAGATCGTCATCATCGTTGAGGCTGTGGCTGGCCTTGTTCATGTTCTTGTAGCAGGCTGCGCATGGGGCGACGAGTTCCATGCCCATTTCCTCGGCGATAGCCAGGTTACGGGCAGCCAAAGCATGGGGCAGCAGTGCGTTCACCGTAGCGGCTGGCGTGGCACCGCAGCAGTTCCAGTCGGGTAGTTCCATCAGATCGAGCGCCTCTAAACGGTCAGCCACCGCCAGCAAAGAGCGGTTGTACTCCTCGGCAGTGGATTCCTGGCTACAACCCGGAAAGTACGCGTATTTCATTCCGCATCTCCTTCCACCCTGTTGAACATGTGGCGGATCTCGGGTCGTCCCTGCGGGTGGTCGGGCAGGTAGCGCAACTTGCCCTTGCGAATCATCTTTAGGCCCACTGGCAGCAGCCCCAGGAAGTTGAGGGGATTGGTCAGCAAGTTGTAGCGGACGACCAGCTCCAGCTCGTACATGCGCCCGTGGCGCCGGACGATGGACATAAAGCCCTCATTGTACACTTTGCCCCGGCGCGCTTTGTAGCCCCTTTTCAAGGCGACGTTCCGCAGCTTGGTCATCATGTCCGTGATCTCGATATCGCGCGGGCAGCGAGCCGCACAGGCATAGCAGGATGCACAGGTCCAGATGGTCTGGCTGGACAGCGTCTCGTGCTCCATGCCCACTTGGATCATGCGCATGATAGCCCGGGGCGTATAGTCCATCCCCCCAGCGGCCACTACCGGACACGCACCAGTGCAGGTGCCGCACTGGTAGCAGGATGCGGCCATCTCCTCGATCTCTTTCATCTCTGCCGAGGTCTCTGCTCCCAGCCGAATCGCATCGGTTTGAGTCATCTTCCTCCTCTTCCGGACAAAGAAAAGGGGCCTGCAAGATCGATCAGCCTGTTTGCGACAGGTCGCTCTCCGATCTCCTCACAGGACCCCAAGTACCTTCATTTCCGAGGCTCTTTCCTCAGTTCTATGCCGGTCGGCCACGCTAGCAAAAGCGTCGCCGCTCTGTATTATGCAGTATAGACTGGTACTAATCTGTTGTCAAGATATACGACAGATCCGGTGTCCAGGATTCTGTTCTCTCAACAACAGCGGAGCATATTATACCATAGGAACTAGGCGCATCCAAATCTTCCTGAGGCTTACCCCTGCATTGCCTGCCACACGACCTGCACAATGTCCATCGCCCGGACGCGAATCCGGTTCTTGCGGGCCGCCTCGGCCAGTGTGCGGTCGCACTGCTGACAGGCCGAGATGACCACCTTGGCCCCGGTTTCTTGCGCCTGAAGGATGCGACGCTTGCCCACGGCGGCTGTCAACTCGGGATCGGCCATCTCCGCATCGCCACCGCCGCCGCAACAGAGGGCCATCTCCCTATTATCGGCCATCTCGGTGAATTGAATCCCGGGAATAGCCTCGATGATGCGGCGGGGTGCGTCATAGATACCGCTGGTCCGGCCCAGATCGCAGGGATCGTGGTAGGTGACTGGCATGGGGAAGCCATGCAGTTTGATCCTGCCGTCTTTGATCAAATCGACCAAAAGCTCCGTGGCGTGCAGTACCTCAAAGCCGAGCGGCTCGTCAAGGATGCCGGGGTACTCGTGGGCCCACATATGGTAGCAGGAGGGACAGGTGGTCACCAATCTCCGGGCGCCAATTGCCCGCACTGCTTCGACATTGTGGTGGGCGAGATCATGTGCGTGACTTCCCATCCCGGCGATCTGTAGGGGAAAGCCGCAGCACCACTCACTGCCACCTAACGTGGTGAGGTCCTCCCCGGCGCGTTCCATGATCTGGACAAAGCTTTGGGGAACACCATAGACGCGGGGATACATCGCGCCAACACAACCCATGAAGTAGACGGTGCCTGTGCCGGTCTTGCGATCAAGTCCCTCGGGCACGCGTTCCATGTTCTGCGTCCAGACCAAGCGGTTCTCGTTGGCATCCCCCGAGATGTTGTGTTCGCTAGTTACCCGATCTCGCAGTGTGTCAAAGAACTCGGGATAGAGGCCCCACTCGACCAGTTGCTCACGCATGGAGATCCACAGGGGGCGGGTATCGATACGCACGGGGCAGACCTCGTGGCAGCGAGCGCAGAGAGTGCATTGGTAGGTGCCCTGGCCAAAGGCAGCCAGGTCCTCTGCTGAGGCCTTTCGGATGCCAAAGAGCCGCGCCAGCAGGCCCAGGTGATCTGCCTTCCAGAAGCTCTTGGTCCGCTGGATCTTCTGCAGGGGATGGATTTCTTCGTTCTGCGCCTCTGAGAAGGTCGGGCATGCCTCGATGCACTCACCGCAGCGGGTGCAGGCTTCCAATTCCATCATTTGACGCAGGGTAAAGTTGGCCAGGTTCAGCTTCTTGCTGTGCTCGCTCATGGGTGCCTCCCTTCTGCCTGCACATCCAGCATGCTGTTGTAGGCGACGATCACAGGGCTCATAATCACGTGGAAGAAGCGGCTAAAGGGTAGGTAGAACAGCAGGGCGGTGACGATGACAAAATGCAGCCAGAAGAAACCGTTGTAGACTGCTTCCCATACGTCAGGGCCGATCTGCAGCGCTCCCAGCAGAGAGGCCGCCAGGTAGCCGACGAAACCCCACTGTGGTCCCCAGACGTCGTGCAGAACGGGAGGTAGCTTTTCCGGGGAGAGCATGGCAGGATCGGGCGCAAAGACACCTGCCACGGTAGTATAGTCAGCCAGGAGCCGGAACGACTCGGCAAAGAAGCCGCTGATGGCGATGAGGGTCAGTAGGCCGATGACGATATTGTCGGCTGGGATGGTCCTCAGTTGGGGATCCTTCTGGATGCGGCGGCGGTAGATCACCAGTAGCATCCCGGCAATGACCACCAGACCCAGCAGTTCGTTGAGCAAAGCCACCCACCAGACGTCAGCGTGGAATAGGTGCCCCAGGATCGGAATGGCGGCGACCGATTCCGGGCTCATGCCAAGCAGGGGCAGAAACTCGACGACGACGCCGGTGATGGTCGAAAGGATGCCCAATGCCAGCCACGAGCCGAAAACCGCGATGTGAACTGCCCAACGTCGCAGGTCGATGCGATAGAGCCGGCGGTGGACCATACCATCCACGATGAGTGCTCTTAATATGGTACCGATGCGCTTGCTAAAGACGACGCCGATGATAAATCTCAGGGCCGCGCCCAGCTTGCGCCAACGGGATGCCTCCGGGGGAAGCCCAGGAATCCTGGCCTTGAGCCATACCGACAGGATCAAGAGCACTTCGAGGCCAAATAGGCCCAGTAAGACGAGGTGGACGATCCAAAAGAGTGTCAAGCGTTGATCATGTTCCATATACCGTCTCCTTTGCCGGTTTCTGTGCATC
>JASFLR010000161.1:0-6741 GCA_050117995.1 Anaerolineae bacterium | reverse complement strand
AGCAACGTGAGGGAAAGAGACCATGGATGGGCAGCCAGTACAACACGATTCGTTCCTTACCCGACATTCCTTTGTCGTCCGCATCTGGCGCGAGGAGGGCAGTGCCGGTTGGCAGGGTTGGGTGCAGCACACCCGCAGCGGCGAATCCACCGTTTCTGGGGATCTGAACGAGTTGCTGACCTTTGTCGAGCGCTGCACCGGCAAACTGAACGGTACCATGGAGAAAGGGCTCAAGTAAGGACTGGGATAGGGTGGAAGGTTGGGCAGCGGTTGGCTGCCCAGCCCAACAGCATTCCAGGCAGCTCCAAACAACGGCTGGTTGGCTCTGGAGCGAGCATATATCCAGTTTCAGTATAGGGAGAAAGTGAAACTGCCCGACTAAGGCGGGCAGTTTGCATAATCTGGGTGGATGACGGGCGTCAACCACGCTTTCAATGTCCTCTGCGGATCAAGTGGTGGATGAACTATGGTGCTTAGGATATTCTCAAGATTCGCCACTTGACCCTATCGCTCTGCAGCGGAACGACTGGCGAGCTCCTGTTGAGCATCTTCCACCCGTATCGTCTACGGTCCGGCTAGCCTTGAGGTGTGTGGTCCATTTCCGTTCGCCTGCTTGAGATGGTTTCACTCGACCGGAGATCGACTCGCAGTACCGATAACAGTGATTACCAGTCCTGCTTGCTGTGTGGGATGAACTGCAACACGGATGCGTAGTAGCAGGTGTTTCACACTGCCGACAGGATTGCTAACGTGCTGTGCCGCGCACCTTCAGATGCAGCATGGCCGACTGATAGTTGCCCGGCTGGCGACGGAAAGATTCGCGCAAGTCGCCACGCGAGGGACCGTGCATCCCGCCGGGCAGCCTCAGATAGCCAGGGGTTTGATCCTTGGAGGGGCAGGGCGGAGCCCTGCCCCTCGTCAAAGGAGGAAGAAAGGAGGAAAAGCCTCGAAACCTCAGATCAGGACGGCGTCCGTGTTTCTCGGCTCTGACCACCGCTTTCTACAAGTGTAAGTGTCCCTAGCCTCTGGGATATGCCTCCCGGAACTGGGCGACCTTCTCAGCGGCCAGTTTGGCCAGTGAGACGCCATCGGCCATCAGCATGACCATTTGGTAGCCCCGATCGTAGAGCCGCTGAGCCTGTTCCCAACTCCCCGAGATGGTCGCCAGGATCTTTCCGGTGTCCAGGACCTTGTTCTCGATCTCGGCAATGGCCTCTTGCACTTCCCGTTGTGTCGGATCTCCGAGGTGTCCCATATTGGTGGCCAGGTCCATGGGGCCGATGAACACACCATCGACACCGTCGACGGCCAGGATGCCGTCGAGGTTCGCCACCGCGTCCGGTGTCTCTACGGCAGTAATGATCAAGATCTCGTCATTGGCTCTCACCAGGTACTCGCGGACGTTTTGGCCGTAGCCCTGGGCACGGGGGCTGCCGGCAACCCCGCGGATACCCTGGGGTGGATATCTGCACGCTCGCACAGCAGATTCAGCTTCCTCTCTCGTGTTCACGTAGGGGACCAGCAACCCGTGAACGCCCGTGTCCAGGATGCGCTTGATGATGACAAAGTCATTCCAGGGGGCGCGAACCAAAGCAGCGGTCTCAGACCCTTTCATGGCCTGCAACTGGGTGATCAAGGTGAGAATGTCACCCGGACCATGTTCCATGTCGAGCATGAGCCAGTCGAAGCCAGCCTGGCTCATGATCTCCGCGGTGAATGGGCTGGCAATCTGCAGCCAGGCCCCGGCAGTCTTTTCTCCGTCTTTCAACATCCGCTTGACACGATTCTCAGAAGCCACTTCTCACTCCGTAGGGCTCTGTGTGAACTCGATGAGGTGTCCATCGAGGTCGTAGCAATAAGTCTGTACCAGCCCGCCAAGGCGCTCCACTGGGCCGAAGGCAATGTCTACGTCGAGCGCCTGCAGTTGTTCTACAAGCGCGTCAGTGTCATCGATGACCAGGGAAAAGTGCCTGGAAAAGGCCAAGTCTTTGTCGGTGATGGCGGCAACGGCGTAGGATAGATCGCCTGGGGCGTGAGTGGCTACGTCCTCCTGAATGAGGTGGATTTCCGCGCTCCCGCTGCGAAGCCAGGCGCCAGGGAACGTGAAGCTTGGGTGGCGCGGCACATCTTCCATTCCCAGCACGTCGCAGTAGAAGCGCTTTGATGCTTCCACATCCCTGACAACCATGTTGACGTGATTCAGAGATTGGATTTCAAACATCTGTTTTTCCTTTCAGGGGATAGTGCCCGAACTCCTGGGCTGCCTCGAACAGGGCGACCACGTTCTCAACCGGAATATCGACGTTGATGTTATGGCAAGGTGCCAGAATGTAGCCCCCATCGCGGCCAAGGTCGTGGATACGGCGGGCGACTTCATGCCTTACATCGGCCACGCTGGCCTTGGGCAATACTTGCTGGACATCGATCCCACCGTGGAAACACACGCGATCCCCGAACTCTTCCTTCAGCGCGTAGGTATCCTCAAAACCGGTAACCACTGTTTGGATCGGATTCAGGATATCCACGCCGATCTCGATGAGGTCATCCACGATGCGCGCTATTGCGCCGTCGCAGTGCATGAGCACCTTGACGTGGGGGGCTTCACCCTTGATGGCCGCAATCAGCGAACGCAGGCGCGGCTTGATGAACTCGCGAAACATCTTGGGAGAGATCATCAACGAGGTCTGGGTGCCCTGATCGTCAGTGATCACGACGACCTGGACGTAGGGGCCGACCGCGCGCATATACTGGCGGTACATCTCGTCAATGATCTCAGAGATCTTGTCCAGGAGGGTATGCGCAATGGCCGGGTTCAGGCCAAAGTCAAGGAAGAGCTTGTCGTAGCCCCGGATCTGGGAAGCCGTCTGGAGGATGCCTGCCTTGATGCCATCGGCGCCGACGACATAGTCGCTGGTTTCGTACCAGCGTTGAGCCCCTTGGCGCAGACCTTCGAACATTGCTGGCTGGTGGGGATCGGGCCAGGCAAAGGCCTCGATATCTTCCTCGGTCAATGTCTCCTGGCCCAGTGGCTGGGCGTGGATGGCGTAGTACTGGCCCACGTCGGTCCACTTGTGGGGCGTCTGCCACATGTCCACGTAGCCTGGCTCGCCGTCGATCTCGACGTCGCGGACGCCTACCCAGTGGGGCGCCACCCAGCGAAAGTCGATGCCCAATCTCTGGCACACTCTCTCATCCAGGACGACGTTCTGGGCCATGCGGTCCAGGATCCGGGTCTCGGCCTCAATACCGACCTGAGCCTTGAGCAGCTCATAGGCGTTCCGATGAAAAGATCCGATATGTTTGCCATAATCTACCAGGACTCTCTCCGGTGCCTGGTGCTGTACCATGGCGTTGAATGCTTCCCTGCGATCCATGCTCCCTGATCCTTGACAACAGCCTTGAGGGTTCGTCACACCCCGAGAATTCACTCTCTGAAGACGATAGGCTTGATTTCGAGCAGTCGGCAGACGTGCTCCAGCTCTTGGACGTAGGACCCGTCCACTCCCGAAATATGGTTCGAGCCAAACTCGGCGACCAACCGGTCAAAGCCCACTGATACGTGCACGAACATCGTGGGCAACTGGTGGCTCCCCCGCGCCTTGACAAATCTCTCATAGTCCTCGAGCGAGAGTTCAACCGCCTCACCGGGTATGATAGCCATGACGTACTCGCCCGCCCGCCGAAAAAGGCGCGCCAGCGTCACCGGGCCGGGCCCGGCCTTGAAGTAGGTTGTTGCGCCGCCTCCGGGCCGGAAGGAAGGGCGCAGTTCTACCTGGGACAGGTTCACCCCCGGATTGCCGCTGCGTGCTGCATACCAACTGCACATGGCGCCGCAGTTGGGGATGTAGATGGTGCTTGCTTCCTCATCCAGGTAGCTCAGGTCGCCGAACAGCGTCGGCTTGCCGCCCGAAACCAGCCCCAGGATCTCCATCGTCAGCGCACCGTCTCCATCGGCTTCGCAGGCCATCGGCACAGGGCGCTTTCCACCCTGGGCGTCGTACGGACCGGGCAGCAGGGCCGCCGACAGGCACTGGGGCACATAGTGCGTGGACAGGTCGGGCATGCACTTGACGGCGACAAAGTCGAGGCCCAGTTCGGCAATGATCTCCTTGGTTGCCAAGTAGCAGCGCGACTGGTAGTCCAGTCGCTCGGGAGTGAGACGTTGCCCGTCATAGTCGACGGTGGCAGCGTTCGCCTCCAGCCAGGCGACCATCTCGCCGCTGGGCTCGTCGCCGATCTGTTCAGCCCGCCGGATGATCTCCAGTTGATCGATGTGCTCGACGTCCACGCCGAACTTCCTGCGCCACTGCATGGGGTCGATGCTGCCAGTGTCTATGCCCAGAGAACGACCGCCAAATAGCCCGAACACCCGGCCCCGCAGCCGGGCTACCGCCGACGCCGCGCGGACAAGGGGCAGCACCTTTTCTGCTAGGGCTGGACTATCAAATCCCTCCCGGATGCGGAGGTGCGGGTATCCGATCTGATCCAGCGCGCCGCCAGCGCCAAGCAGGCCCACTGTGCCATGGGTGCCGGGATCCTTGTTAGAAACCAACACCATCGGCAGGTTCATCCGCTGCACGCCGCGCACCACCAGGTTGGGTGCAGTCCAGCAGGGCAGGTGTACGACGAACGCCTCGGCGCCGGCTGCCTTTAGCCCGTCTACCTGGGCATCGATCTGCTCTTTGGTGCGAGCCACCTCATCGAAGGAATGCAATTCGACAGGCAGCCCGCCCAGATATTCGGCCATCTTCTTGTGCCTGGGCTCGGTCAGGCCCCTGAATAGGTTCTCCCACTCGTGTTTTCTGGCATCTCCAAAGGTCATCAGACCGACCTTGGGCTCATTCATACTCGATGCTCCTCCAAGGCGAACAAGAACGGCTCCTGAGAGGTTGTCCCTCGAGCCTGAACCGCGGCATACCGCTACTTCTCCATGTGGCGGGGGAAGCCCTGGATGGAACGCCCGCCATCGGGATAGACAGTCTGGCCCACAAAGTAGCCGGCGTCGTCGCTGGCCATAAAGAGTATGACACGGGCGATCTGTTGGCACGAGGCGATATAGCCGATGGGCAGCCGATCCATCAGCACAGCATGTTTTTCGGGGCTGTGTACAACCCGTTCCATCAGCTCGGTCATGACCGGGCCGGGCGCAACCGCGTTGACGCGAATGCCGTGTTTGATCAGCGCCAGCCCCATCGCCTTGGTGAGTTGGTTCACACCGCCCTTGGCCGCGCAATAGGGGATCTGGTCGGCCAGCGCGAGCTGGGCCATTACAGAGGAAACGTTTACGATAGCGCCACCCCGGCCCTGGTCTACCATCACCCGCGCCGCGGCCTGGCTGACTAGAAACGTGCCCTTCAGATCGACGCTCATGACCCAATCCCAATCGTCCTCGGTGGTATCGAAAAAGTTGGCGCTGTGGTTGACGCCAGCATTGTTGACGACGACATCGATCTGCCCAAAGTGGTCCACAGTAGCCTTGACCAGGGCATCCACCTCTGCCTTCTGGCTCACGTCGCAATGCACAAAGAGGGCCTTGCCACCCGCCGCGCGGATCTCTTGGGCCGCCGCCTCACCCAGTGAGTCGGTGCGCCCGACCAGTACGACCTTGGCCCCTTCGTCGGCAAACTCTTGCGCACAGGCCAGGCCGATCCCTTTGGTGGCGCCAGTGATGATGGCTACCTTGTCTTTTAGTCTCATTCTCTAGCATCCCCAGTGTGGATCGGCAACATGGGGAATGCATTCCCCATGTTGCCGATCTGTCGACCTGCTACTGCACTGGCGGTTTGACGCCCACTGGCCAGCGAGCCTTGATGTCTTCGATGATCTCTACGGCATAATCGACAACGCGGGTGACCATGATCTCGCCTTTCTCACGCGTGGCGTTGGTGGCATCGCCGATGATGCCGTTATCCAGCTCTTTGTACTCGGGGCGTGCAAAGGTCCCCTCAAAATGGTACATCATGCCAGGTCGGGGCTGCTGACCAGGGGCGATGATGAAGCGGCTATCGATGAGGGGCGAGCCGCCACCCTTGTCAGCCTTGCTCATGTCCACGTACTGGGGATAGAGGTATAGCCCGACCGAAGTCTCGGCCTCTTCGGCATGCCACATATAGTCGTCCAGCACCTCCCTGTCGTCCCGCAGAAAGTCGTACCAGTGCATCGACAGGGTAAAGATGCCCTCCAGCCCCAGCTTGTGGACCGCCACGATCGTGGTACTGACCTGCCCGTGGGCCGAAAGGATCAGGAACTTGTTGTAGCCTGACACTGTAGCTCCCTTGATGATGTCGACCAGCAGGGCGGTGTGAGTGTCGTAGCTCAACGGGATGGTGCCTGGCATGTACCAGTGATGGTAGGGATGGGATCCGTACATCGGCGTGGGCAGGAGCATGACGTCGGTCTTTTTGGCAATCAGCTCGGCCATACCGGTGGCGTTCAGGGTGTCCACGCCACAGGGTGAATGGGGACCATGCTGCTCGACTGAGCCGATGGGCAGGATGGCAATGTCGCTCACTTCCTTGGCAAATCGCACGACCTCTGGCATGGGTAGTTCGTGCCACCACAGATAACGTTCTTCACTCATCTTCAGACTCCTTTTCTATAGGATAGTAATCGCACACGAATCATAAGCCACTCCACACGGGCAGCGGGGTCTTGGCCCCCAGTTCAGCGCCCAGGCTCAGCAATTCCTGGTACAGGTTGGCTGGCAGGGGGATGCCCTTTTCTCTGCGCAACAGCGCGGTC
>JASFLR010000160.1:0-6785 GCA_050117995.1 Anaerolineae bacterium | reverse complement strand
GTTATTGCCGTGTCAGTTAGTGTCATCTGTTTCTCCCTGTTTGTCAATAGATGGGTTTGCTTGCATTTGCTGTCGCGAGCGGTCGTGTATGGTGCTTGCAGGTTTCGGCGGCAGCCAGGAGGGCGCAGACCTGATTGCGGGTGTCGCGCCGTAGAATGCGCGATCCAGCCGGTGCACAGAACGCCGTGCCGCTCCCGAATGCCGTGCGGCCCACCGCACCACGTTATGCATCGCGGTGTCAGGATAGGAGTAGGGGCAGACGGCGATGCAGCGCGCACAGTCGGTGCCGGTGACGCACCAATAGCGGTAGCAACGCTCCTGGTCGATGCGCCAGCGCAGGGTCCCTTCGATCTCTGCCCTGTCGCCAATGGGGATGGCGCGAACGGGGCAGTTTTCGGCGCACTTTTGGCATATCTGGCAGAAGTCGAGGACTGAAGGATCGTATCCGGGATGGTCTATGAGCAGGGGCAGATCGGTAGTGACTACACCCAGGCGCACCCGCGGGCCCAGCCCCGGTGTTATCAAGAGTCCCATCCGCCCGATCTCTCCCAGCCCTGCATCGCGGGCTACCAGCGCCGCCACGACTTGGTAGTTACCATTGATATGAGCGCGCGCCCGGTAACCCATGGAGCGGATCAGGTTGCCCAATTGCACGGCGATGGCGGCGGCGTTGGCATACTGGCGTGCTGATTCCAGCAGCGTCGGCGCGGTCGGTGCAGTACCTACCAATTGCCGGTCCATCTCCACCGTAAAGGCGATGGCATATCTATGGTCCAGGGCAATCGGAGCGCCATAGACTCCCTTGCCACGCCCGATGCGGGAGTATATGTGATACGGCCTCAGTTCGGTGATGCCCACGTCGCGGGCGCCCCAGTAGCGGGCAAAGCCCTTGAGATAGCCGGTCGTTGGCCCGGCCTGGACTGTCTCTCTATCCGGGGCCACAGGCCCATCGGCAGCATCGTGGAGCTCTTCGATATACTCAAAGGTGGCATCAGTCGCGGCAAAGACCGGGGGATTCGCTTCGCTGGATTCGGGCGAAAGGATGCCAGGCAGCGCTCGCGTCCTATCATCGCTCGCCTGATTCTCCGGGCGGAGCGTGTAATAAGCTTCATAGTTGGCCGTCTCAGGTTCCAGGCGCGCACGGGCGAACATGATATCGCGTTCATCTATGCGCGAAGTGGGCTGCTCACGGTCCCGTTGCACCTGCCCGATGGGCAGCAGGAAAACGATCGTGCCAGCGATGATGGCGACCCCAGTTGTGCCCAGCATCGCCCAGCGGAAAGGGCTGTCGAGGAGCGCGACCAAGAAGAAGGGAAGTGACAGGGCCAGTGCCAGGCCCAGGGCCACTCTGGCTGCACGGTGCTCCCCCTCGCGCAGGGAGGTCGCGCCGAACGCGCCCAAGCCCAACAGGATCACGGTCCCGATTGCGACTAGCATAGCGGTTGCTGGTTCCACTGGCTACAACTGCACTCCCATTGCCCTCCAGGTGCGAGGGCGGCGCTTATAGCTGGCTGGCGAGGCCACCGGCAAGCTCGCCGCCATCGATGACAAAACACTGACCGGTGATAAAGGCTGCGTCGTCGGAGGCAAGAAAGGCAAAGAGCGCAGCCACGTCTTCGGGCCGGCCCAGCCTATCCAGAGGCAACTTGGACGCAAAGGCGCGCTGCATCTCTTCCGTGTACTCGGCTGCCTGCATCGGCGTCAAGATAAAGCCGGGGCAGATGGCGTTCACCCGCATGCTGGGACCGAGCTCTAGCGCCATCGTCCGTGTAAGTTCGATGACTCCAGCCTTGGACGCATTATAGTCGGCATAGTAGGGATAGCCCATCAATCCGTTGGTGGACCCCATGTTGAGGATGACCCCACCGCTGCCCTGCAGCATAAGGAGG
The DNA here is from genome assembly GCA_050117995.1 of Anaerolineae bacterium. GTDB lineage: Bacteria > Chloroflexota > Anaerolineae > JAAYZQ01 > JAAYZQ01 > JBFFCR01. The sequence continues at coordinate 4,896 of JASFLR010000160.1, read as the reverse complement.
GCGGCCCGCTGCGCTACAAAGAACACACCATTGAGGTTCACGTCGATTACCTCTTGCCAATCGCGCGGCGTGATGTCCAAAAAGCCGTGGCGAATGCTGATACCAGCGTTGTTGATTAGGATATCGAGGCCGCCGAACAGGTCGTCCAGCTCTTCAAAGGCGCGAGCTATGTCGCCTGGATCCGAGACGTCGGCGCAGATCGTTCCGCTCAGCGCTGGCAGTTCCGACACCAGGCGCGCCAGCGCCTCCGGGTCGCGATCGAGCACGACGACGCGCGAGCCTTCCTCCAGGAACCGCGTCGCTGTCGCCGCGCCGATGCCGCCCGCGCCACCAGTAATGAGCACCCGCTTTTCTGCTAGACCCCGCATTGCCCTCTCCTGTGTCTCCGTTTAGCGCAGGATGAACCCCTCACGCAAGGGGTCATCTGGATCGATCAGAAATTCGTGGCGGCCCGTGATGTGAGCCGTGCCCCCAATCTCGGGGATAACGGCCGGATGGGGGCCAAAGGTCGTTTCCTCCACGATCCGCCCTGTGAAGCGGCTGCCAATGATGCTCTCCATCACGATCGTTTCCCCGGGATCGATCTCGCCGCGCGCACGGTGAAGGGCCAGGCGCGCACTGACGCCCGTGCCGGTGGGGCAGCGGTCTACCTCGCCATCGGCAAAGACGCACACGTTGCGGCTGTGCGCCCCCACACCCTGCGGCGGCCCGATGAAGATGGTGCCGTAGAGAAAGCTCAGATCCTCCTCAAAGGGGTGCGAGATCGGGCGGGCGGCCATTACTGCCTGCTTGATAGCGATACCTTTCTCGACAAGCTGCCGGAAATCGTCCGGCAGGCAGCGCACGCCGGCGTCCTCGGCCCGTACAAGGGCGTAGAACGCGCCGCCAAAGGCGATGTCGTAACGCACAGAGCCCAATCCAGGGACGACTACGTGCTGGTCTAGGGCCAGGACAAAGGAAGGCACGTTGTGAAAGCGGACCTCTGTCACCTGACCGTTTTCCACCCGGGCGTGAGCCGTGATCAGCCCGGCTGGCGCGTCGATCTTGATGGTGGTCTCGGGCTCGGTCATGGGCAACAGGCCGGTCTCCAACGCTACTTTGGTGATGCCGATGATGCCGTGACCGCACATGGTGCTGTAGCCTTCGTTGTGCATGAAAAGGATGCCGATATCCGCCCCTGGGGTGACCGGCGGCGTGACGATGCAGCCATACATGTCTGCGTGGCCCCGTGGCTCCCACATCAGCGCCGTCCGCAGGTGATCCAGGTGTTCCCTGGCATAGCGGCGCCGGGCCAGGATCGTGTCGCCCTGCAATTCCGGGAATCCGCTGGTGATGACCCGGAACGGTTCTCCGGCTGTGTGGGCATCGATCGACGTGATCCTGTGCCAATTCTCTGGCGGCTTCCAATCGAGCATCTTTTCCATCATAGACCGGCCATCTCCTCGAATCGCTTCCGTGTCAGCTCCATGAGCCGTTGGTTGCGCCACGAGCTCGTTCCCGTAAAGCGTACGAACCCTGCCCTAGCCCGCCAGCCCGCCGCCGTCCACCACTAGCGTGGTGCCGGTGACGAACGAAGAAGCATCGCTGGCAAGATAGAGCACGGCCTGGGCTATATCCTCCGGCTTCCCAATCCGTCTCAGGGGACGGTCCGCTGCCTCGCTCAGAAATGCGTCGGTCGCGGCGCCGAGTTGCTGTGCCTCGCTGCGCAGCATGCCGGTGTCGGTATCGCCTGGGCATACACAGTTGACGCGGATATTCTGCCCGGCATGGTCCAGGGCCATGGCCCGGGTCATGTTGACCACGGCGCCCTTGGAGGCGCAGTACGAGACTGCGTTCCGCCCGCCCACCAGCCCCCAGCCCGACCCGGTGTTCACGATCGCGCCGCCACCGGCATCAGCGAGCAGCGGAATGGCGTACTTGGACATCAAGAAGATCGATTTGAGATTGACTGCCATTGCCCGGTCCCACTCTTCCTCGGTGGTCTCCAGCACGTTCGCGCGCCGGATGATGCCCGCGTTGTTGAAGAGGATGTCCAGCCTGCCAAAGGCAGCCGCCGCCTCTTGCACAGCGCGCTCGCAATCGACGGCTTGGCTCACGTCGCAGCGCACCGCTATGGCCCGGCCTCCAGTCTCCTCGATCTCCTGCACAACTGCCCGAGCCCTTGCACCGTCCAGATCCACGACAGCGACAGCTGCTCCCTCGCGGGAGAACAGTAGGGCGGTCGCCCGCCCGATGCCCGATCCAGCGCCGGTGATCAGCGCTGCTTTTCCATCCAGTCTCATGCTGTCCAACGTAGCCTCTCTCGCGTAGCCCTGGGTTCCTCTAGCATGCTACCTTACGCACGGCGCGTTCGTTGTAGCCGGTCACCACGGTAAGGTAGCCACTCAACATCTCGTCCACATCCCGATTTCCCGTGTCGACCAGCAGCGGCTGGCTGCCCAAGGCATGGAGCTTGGCTGGTATGCTGACAACGACGATGCCGTCGCGGCCCACCCGTTCGATCACCTGTGGGCTGATCTGCTGGTTACCGCGTCCGAATAGGTAGCCCTGCCCGCCGATGGGCGTGACAAGTATGCGTGCTTTGTCGTTGTCGTGCTGGTCAAGCAGCGCCAGTAACTGAGTCTCACTGGCATCGCGCGCGATCATCTCGCCGTTCAGGACTACGTCCACGCCCAGCAGCGTCTTGTCCAGGCCCATCTCCTCGGCAATGGCCCGAGTAGTGGTCCCCGGCCCGATGATGTAGAGGACATCTTCCTCCATCTTGGTGACGATATCCTCGGAGATGGCAGCCAGCGCGCTCGCCTCGCCGCTGCTCGGTATCTTTTGGTTCTGGACGAGGCTGGATCGGTACGGTATCTTGAGGTAGCCATATAGCCTGACCGAGAGGACGTTCTGCCGGAATGCCTCCTCGTCGATATCCATGACTTCCACTTCACGCAGGCCGCTTACCCTGCCCTGGAGATACAGGGACGCCAGCTGCCCAGCGCTACGCGGGTGGGTGGCATAGACAGCGGAGTGGATCTTGACCCCGGCAGGGATGCCCAATACGGGCAGGTTTGTCCCTACCGCGGTATAGATGTCGCGGGCCGTGCCATCGCCGCCGGCAAAGAGCAGGAGATCGACGCCCTGGCGCAGCATCTCGCTGGCGGCGTGTCGTGTGTCCTTGGCCGTCGTCCGGCCTGGTTGGATTGAGCCGATAACCTCCGGCTCAAAGGAGCACGCCCGGGCTGCTTCTTCCCCCATCTCGCCCGGGTAGGTCAGGATCTTCAGCCCTTCGATCCCATTGAGGCGCTCGAGGGCTTCCATAGCCCGGCTCTGCGCTTGGGGCTCGGCGCCCAAGGCCAGTGCTTTTTTCTGGATCTCTGCCCCATCGCTGCCCTTGAGGCCGACCCTGCCACCGAGGCCGGCGACGGGGTTGACGATCAGGCCCACTATTGCTGTTGTCATGTCCCGCACCTGTCTCGCGCGGACAGAAAGGACAGTCTATTACTGATCATTTGCTGCCTTTCGCAGGTAGGCGCGCCAGGTCACTGCCCAGCGGTTGGGATCGTCAAGGGCGGCGTGGTCGATGGTGTGGATCGTGCTGTTGTGCGGGGCGGCCTTGACCCGATCGGGGTCAGTGCGCGCCTCCTGGGCCACGTGGGCCATAATGTCCGCGTATTCATCCAATTCTTGCTTGGAATACGACTCGGTCGGCTCGAGCGTGCAGGGCTCCGGCACTACGAATGGGTGGTGGCTGGTCCAATAGTGCACGCCATAGTCTGCCGCGCGCAGACCGATCTCCTCCGAATGGACGCCGGTCTCTTCCACCAGCTCCTGCCAGCTATAGCGGACCTGCTCGATCCGCCGCTTGCCCGTGGCATAGGGCGCGCTCACGCCCGGAATCTGCCGCATCCTGTGCAGCAAGTAGTTGTTGTTGAGGACCGCTGTCTCGGCGACCTCGCGCAGGCCCTCTGCACCCAGGCTCATCACCCATGCGTAAGCCCTCAGCACCACTGATGCGTTGCCGTAGAAGGGCCCGATCTTGCCGATACTCTCCGGCCGGTCCCAGTCGAGGTAGTATCGCTCGCCGTCATAGCTGACCAGAGGCACCGGCAGGAAGCGGGCCAGATCGGCAGTCGCGCCGACCACGCCTGATCCGGGGCCACCGCATCCGTGCGGTGTCGAGAAGGTCTTGTGCAGATTAAAGTGGCAGAGATCGAAACCCGCCTCTCTGGCCCGCGTGATGCCAAGGATGCCGTTGGCGTTGGCCTGGTCGTAGGCGCACAGCCCGCCGGCATCATGCACTACCTGGACAAACTCGGCTATCCTGGGATTGTAGATGCCGGTGTCCTCCGGGTTGGTGATCATCAGGCCCGCAGTCCGTTCCGATACGGCAGCCTTGAGCGCCTCCAGGTCGGGGTAGCCGTCCTGGTCGGGATAGAGGGTGATAACACGGAATCCGGCAGTCCTGGCGCAGGCCGCGTTCGATGGGTGGGAAAAGATCGTGGTGATGATCTCATCCCGCTGTTCTGCCTCGCCGCGGGACTTGTGGTAGGCGCGGATGATGGACGCATTGGCATAGATGGCCGCCGATCCCGCTCCCGGCTGAAGCGAAAAGCGGTCCAGCCCCGAGATGGCTTTCAGGAACTGCTCAAAGCGAACCATCACCTCGAGGATCCCCTGCGCCGTCTCCTCCGGCTGGAGCGGGTGCAGATCGGCAATCTGGGGTGAGCGAGCCAGTTGCTCGTTGATCTTGGGGCTGTACTTCATCGTACAGGTACCCTGTCCCACGTCAACGTTCAGATCGGCGCCCAGGTTTTCCTGCGACAGTCGCAGATAGTGGCGCATGACCTGCGGCTGGGAGAGCTCGGGCAGGGCAGGCGGTTGCCTGCGGCGCATCTTTTCGGGCAGGAC
>JASFLR010000159.1:0-6794 GCA_050117995.1 Anaerolineae bacterium | reverse complement strand
GTCTCCCGCACCATTCGCGTGCCCATACGAGAGGACTCCCTGGCTGGCTACTGTGCCCTGAGCGGCCGCTCGTTTGTCATTCCCGATGCTTATGGCGATCTCAGTTTCATTGATCCCAAACTCCGGTTCGACCGTTCCTGGGATGAGAGAAACCAATTTCGCACCCGGGATGTGATGTGTGCCCCCGCGATCTTCAAGGGCGAGCTCACGGGAGTGGTCCAGGTCATTAACCACAGAAAGAGCCCCTTTTCTGAGAGCGATCTCCTCCCACTGCAAAGCGTTTCGCGTTTCGTAGCATACGCTCTCTATCACGCCAAAATGCGCGACGAGCTGGCCACGTTGAAATGCCTCGAGAAGGAGAAGGCCGAGTTCATGCGCATCCTGGTACATGAACTCCGAGCACCCGTTGGCACCTCAAAGTCGATGGCGGCTACGCTGCGATATCTGAATCAGGATGATGAACAATTGAATTCAGTGCTCGGCAGGATCGAGTCCCGGATGGACGAGCTGCTCTCCCTAGTGGACGATATTTTAGACCTTTCGCGGATCAAAGCGGGTCGCCCCTTGGGCGATATTGCCGTGCACGATCTGGTCATCGGGACTAGAAGCGACTGCGAACCGTACCAGGACGAGGCCACAGCGAAGGGATTGTCGCTAGTGCTCGATCTGCCGGCATCCCCCGTGCTTGTCCGCATCGATCTGCAAGCCTATCACCTCATCGTATCCAACCTGGTCTCGAACGCCCTCAAGTACACGCCCACTGGAAGCATACAGATTCTGTTGCACACACAAGGACCTTGGGCTGTCTTGCAGGTGAAAGACACAGGCATTGGCATTCCAGAGGCGCAGATTGGCCAGATCTTTACCGAGTTCTTCCGTGCCTCCAACGCCCGGCAGAGTCAGATCCCCGGTACGGGAGTAGGTCTCGCCGGGGTAAAAGAGCTTGTGGAGCGATTCGACGGCGAATTGGAAGTGGTCAGCGAGGAGAACCAGGGCTCTACGTTTACGGTGCGCCTGCCACTCTCTGATGCAGAGGTCTGATGCCGACGCCCTGTGACCCAACTGCCAAAGCCGTTGGCGCCGTCTGGTGCCATATCCCGCGGGGAGATTCTGCCATCAAGGACTAGTGTGGCCTGATGATGACATCCTTCAAGAACCACTCTCTCAGTCCCGTCCTCGGAAAACTCTCAACCCAGGGCTTTACCAACAGTCGGCCTGACGCATGGAAGATGGGCAAGATCGGCGCTTCCTCCGCCAGGATTCGCTCCGCTTCCCCGTACAGCCGGATCCTCTCACCTTGGTCCAAGCTGCGCTGCGCCTGCTCGACAAGGCTATCATAGTCCGCATTCCGCCATCCGCTCTGATGCTGAATGTGGTCGATTCGCGCCCTCAGGAAGTTGTCTGGATCGGGATAGTCAGCCATCCACCCCATAATAAGAAGATGCGGCACCTGTTCGCCCAGCCGGGCGAGGATCGCCGGCCACTGTGCTGTCTCCCATTTGATCTTGACTCCGAGGTTCTCCGCCCACTGGGCCTGCAGGTTCACCCCTAAATCAGCCTGATCTGGCCGCGCTACACACTCCACAACTGGAAAGCCCTGACCATCGGGGTAACCGGCCTCAGTCAGGAGCTGACGCGCCCGCCGGGGATTCAAGGGCAAACCGACATTGGGTAGATGGCCTGGCATGCCCATCGGCACAAAGCCCCCTGTCGCAGGGAAGCAATTGGGTGTGGCGGCCTTTGTCAGCGCCTCCCTGTCTGTGGCCAGTGCAAAAGCCTGCCGCACTCGAATATCATCAAAAGGCCGACGGCTGACGTCGAACTGAAGGTAAGTAGTGACGAGTTGCGGGAAGCGGCGGTACTCTCCGGCATGCCTCTGCCGCATGCGGTCCACCTCAAACGCTGTGACATCCACCACATCCAATTGATCCTTCTCGTACATCCGCAAGCTGAGATTCGGCTCAATACCAGATAGATGCAATATGACACGATCCAGATTACCTCTGAACTGACCAGGATAGTCGGGATTTCGCTTCAGGGTCATCAGCTCTCCCGGCTGCCAGGCCTCCAGCTTGAAAGGGCCGCAGGTGACAATATTCTCCGGCTCAGCCCACGCCCCGCCGTGCATCTCCACCACGTGCCGGGGCACAGGAAAAGCTATGGTGTTGGCCAGGAGGTGCAGAAAATACCCCGTCGGACCTTCCAAGTCGACGACCAGGGTCAACTCGTCAAGCGCCGTCACCCCCACACTATCTGGCTCAGACACCTGGCCCTGACGAAAGGCTCGCGCCCCCTTGATGTCGTCCAGCAGGCTGGCAAGGGGCATACCAAGGACGGGGTCCAGCACCCGCTTCCAGGCATACTCAAAGTCCCCAGCCGTAACCGGCCTGCCGTCGCTCCAGAGCACGTCCTTCCGCAGATGGAAGACATAGCGTTTCCCACCTTCCAGGACCTCCCAACTCTGGGCCACGTCGGGCACAACTTCCAGGTCCAGCCTCTGCTCCACCAGCCCACAAAATAGCTCTGATATCTTTGCCGCCGATCTCGCGTCCTCGGCCATCGTTGGGTCCAGGGTTGTTGGATTGGTCGCGTGGAGCCGTAGAGGATGAGGCGCGGGTGGCCGGTCTTCCTGTTGTTCATTCCCCGCCCGCTGCCACAGGGCAAAACCCTGCTCGTAGGCCTGGCGTGCCCCCCGGTAGTCAAATGACAGGTCGCTTGTCAAGCCGAGCTTCATCAGGGTTCGTGCAGCCTGGTCCAGCTTGCCCTGTACCTCAAGCAATCGAAGGGCACGGCGGTAGTAGCCGCTCGCCTCCTGGCAGGCGTACGCCAAGCGGGCTTGGTCGCCGGCGCGCTGCAGGTACTCCACCGCCTTCTCTCCCTCTCCCGCCAGCTCGTAGTGCCCCGCAATCAGTCCCAGATACTCGCCTATCCTCTCCCCGGCGGCGCCCTCCAGCCAGTGCGCTACCTGTCCATGGTACACCCGGCGCAGCTTCAGCAGCACCCTCTCATAGGCTACATCCCGCAACAGGGCATGTTTGAAGCTGTACTCCTCCGCGCCGGCAAAGGCGGAGCGCTCCCTTCGAAAGACCAGCTCCCGACCGCGAACGGATTTTAGAAGCGCAGATATCTCCTCCCTTTCGAGCGGGCCTTCCTCATCTGCCTCCAATTCGGCCACTGCTGTGTCCCAGAACAGCCGTCCCACCACCGCGGCTCTTTGCAGAAGTATCTTCTCCTCGGCTGGAAGGCTGTCCAGCCGGGCCTGGATCACCCCGGTCAGCGTCGGCGGCACACGGACCTCCGCCAGGCGCTCCAACTCAACTCGCCAGCGCTCCTCCCCCGGCACAATCACGCCATCCTCGATCAACATCTTGATCAGCTCTTCGACGTAGAATGGGTTGCCCTCTGCCCCCTCCACGATCAGGTCGCGCAGTTCGTGAGGGACACCTTCCGCTTTCCGCAGAATCTCGCCCACCAACGCACGGCTTGCCCTTCGCGAAAGAGGCCTGAGATTGATCCGGGTGTGGAAATCGCGCCCTTCGCCCCAACTGGGACGCCGCTCAAACAGCGGTGGGCGGGCCAGGCAGACGACCAGCAGCCGCGCCTCAGGGACCGCAGTCACCAGGTTGTCGAGCAGATCCAGGGAGCTGTCATCCGCCCAGTGGATGTCCTCCCAGATGACCGCTGTTGGTGAGAGGGCCATATCCTGCAGATACTTGGTCAAATGGCCTGTTGCCAACTCCCAGAAGGACTCACTGCCCAACTGAGCCTGAACCGCCGGACTGGCAGAGAAGTCAAGACCGAGCAGTTGCCCGACCAGTTCCGCCTGGTCGGGGCTGAGACTGGCCGCCATCCCAGCGCGAAATTTCTCCCGCACCTCCGCCGCACTGTCGCTGTCCAGGATGTCGAAACGGTGGGCGAACATGCGGCGTATGAGACCATAGGGTCGCGCCTCCGCCTCTGGCGTGGCACGCCCCTCGAATCGCCACACGTCCTCCGGCAGCAGCTCGATCCACTTTTCAAACTCGTACAGCAACCGGCTCTTGCCAACTCCGGCATCACCGACGACAGTCACGACCCGGACCTCAGCATCCTCTGTCGCGTCACGGAACATGTTCTGCAACATGAGCAGCTCTGCATCCCGCCCGACCATGCGCGTCTCGACACCTGCCACACCTCGCGTCAACATGTGAAAGGCGCGCGGCTTGGCGCGCTGCACCACGTAGGTTTTCACCGGCTGCGCCTTGCCCCTGACGTAGATGGGCTCCTGCTCCAGGACGTCGAACACCCCACGCACGTGGCGGTAGGTATCGTGGGAGATTAACACGCCGCCTGTTGGGGCTGCCCCCTCCAGTCGGCTGGCCAGGTTCACCGTGTCGCCAATGACCGAGAACTCCCCTGTGGTGCCCACCGTTCCCAGCAACACCGGGCCTGTGCTCAACCCAATGCGCATGCTTATGTCATGACCAGCCTTGAACTCGGCCAGCGCCTCCTGCATGGCCAGCGCGGCGTGAATTGCACGTTCCGGGTCGCTCTCGCGTGCCGTTTCCGCGCCCCAGATTGCAATTACGCCGTCGCCGGTATGCTTGTCAATCCGGCCGCCGTGCTCAACAATAGCGCCATCCATACGCTGCCAGAGCGCATTTATCACCTCGCTCACTTCCTCGGCGTCCATGGTCTCGGACATGGCCGTATAGCCAATGACGTCGGCAAAGAGAATGGTGACCTGCTTCCGCTGTTCGGAAACCCGTGTCAGGGTTGCGAGCTTTTCGCGAAGGGCAGCAACTGATGCATCAACAACGCCGTCACCCAAAGTAGCGCGCTGTGCCTCCAATTGGGCGATCGCTAGTTCTAGCTGTTCCCGCTCATGCATGGAGCCTCTCCTGTACAGATCTTGTGGGGCGTTCAGCATTCACGGCACACGGTCATACCCCCCAATCCCCAGGCGGCGCAATGTCGCATAGCCCGGCGATTGCCGATAACGTTTCCACTCGGCGGCGATAGGCACGCCTCCACCGAGAACTCAGCCAAGGGATGTGGCCTACTGCACGCCCATAATGCACTCAGCAGAACCGTTGACGGCCTGCTCCTGGAAGCCAAGGTTGCGCCTCGAACCGGCACCTAACGACCCATCGGATCGGGATCGCAGGCATCGCCTACGCCATCGCCATCATAATCAGCCTGCTGGCATGCTTCGGGGTGAGTTGCATAGAAGCCATCGAGCGGCAACACAGGGTTAAAGATCCGTGGGCAGTTGTCGTCCTGATCAACCACGCCGTCCCCGTCCATGTCCTGACTCGAGTCCAACAGCGGGTACTGCCCGCAGCCCCACCTATCGGCCTGCCGCATGGGCTCGCACGAAGGTTCATCCTGCGGGGTGCCGCAATAGAACAGGGGCAGCGAAGTCTGGTTAGAAGCATATAGTGTGGCGAGAGTCACGTTGCCTGACCCGGGCAAACACACCGTCTTGGCCTGCTTGCACACGTCGCCTGGAATCCTCTCACAAGTTGCCCACCCAGTGCTCAGGACCGACATGACCTTCGAGTCCCCGTAGAGCGCTCTTCCACCCCTCAGCACCAGAGCAACGTCTTCCGGGCCTGCATCAATGACGGCGCGGTGGTAGCCCGCCTTCCCGTCGCCGGCGTAGATGGCGACATCGGCAAAGCGCCCCTCGCTCAGCACGCCGATCTGATCCTCGAGATTCAACGCCACGGCAGCATTAACGGTGACCATCTTCCACAACTCATAGTCTGTGAAATAGCCGTCCAGGTGCTTGGCGTTGTAGTATCTGGCGCAATCAAGCTCGCGCAGGAGATTCATAGAACCTGAGGGCGTCCAATCGGTACTCAGTGCGATCCGCCAAATACCCGTATTGGAAAACAGCGTAACCGGCGCAGTGGCACCATAAAGCGAGATATTCGAACGCGGAGACCAGATCACGCTACTGGACGACTCTTGGAGAATCTGAGCGTCCGGGGGGCGTAGCGCAATGGCGTGCACAAACGAGGCGTCCGGCTGGGTGGCATCGACCGACCCTACCTGTTGGCCACTCAAGCACAGGAACTCGTTGTGAGCGACCTGATCCACGCCCTCGGCTACGTGGAACGAGTAGCCTCGTTTATCCAGCAGGCTCTGAAAGCTAGCGGCAGTCATGCTGTCAAAGACCGGATAGGCGCAGCCTGTTGGCAGCTGGACACCGTCAGAGCCGTCATTCAGGGGAAAGGTGTCGATGTCGACGCGCCCGTCCTCCAACCCTTCATCATACTGCCCGCTCCATTCCAGGTTTCGAACCAGTCCGCTGGGATTGGAGCTGCCGAGAGCACTTGCCAGGGATGTGGTCCCGGACATGAGCTGCCGGAGTTCCGTCCACATGATAGCCAGAGAATCGTCGTTGGGCGTGCAGTAGCCGTTATTAGGGTTATCGTCGCAATCGATCCGCGTGTGACCGGGCAGACCCTTCCTCCAGTCGTGCCGCTGGTCAAAGCGCTCATTCCCCCAGTCTGCGGGGAGCCAGTGGTCGTAGCGGATGTGATCATGGGCGTTGATCAAAGCGGGTGAAACCACGCCATCCGGGCAGACGATGCGCGTGGCACCGATGATCTCGCGGTGGCTGGTGCAATCCGTGCCCACGCAAAGAATCTTGCCATCACGGCCGATGACCAGGTCGCCCCCAACATAGACCTCAGTGGGTCCCAGGATGTTGCCCTGGATGAGAAGCGCTCCGTCATCTCTCCCTGACGGTGGCACGACTGAGCACACCCCCTCATCGATCGGACTCAGATCTCGTGCCGTCACGA
>JASFLR010000158.1:0-6928 GCA_050117995.1 Anaerolineae bacterium | reverse complement strand
AAGATAGCATGAAGGTCATCAGCGAGCTCAGCAGGTTAGAGTCTGCCGGCCTGATCCGCCTGGTTCAGTACGAGCCGGAGCTCGAGTATCTGTTCCGGCACGCCTTGGTGCAGGACGCGGCCTATGGCACGCTACTGAAGACGGATCGGAAGCGGCTACACCACGCGGTGGGCGAGGCGGTGGAGGCTCTATATGCAAACCGCCTGGACGAACTGGCCCCCATGCTGGCGAGGCACTTTCAGCAGTCCGGCGACGATGATCGCGCACTGACATATTATGTCCGAGCTGGGGACTGCGCGCTTGCCTCCTTTGCCAACGAGGAGGCTGAGAGTCTATTCCGCAGCGCGTTGGCCCTTTCTTGTTCAAAGCCACAGCGCGCCATGCTGTTGGGAAGTCTGGGTGAAGCTCTGTTCAGCCAGAGCCGATTTCAGGAGGCTATTGAAACCTGGCGGCAGGGGATCGAGATCCACCAGAAACTCGACGATCGGGACGGCGTCGCGCGGTTGTACGCCCGCTCGGCCCGGGCTGCATGGTTTGCCGACGATACACCAGAAGGACTGCGACTCTGCCAGGAAGGACTGGAGGCCACCGCCGGAGCGCCGGAAAGCGCCGACCAGGCCCGCCTGATCCATGAAGCGGCCCGGGCCTACCTCTTTAACGGATACGGAGAAGAGGCGATCCCGCTATGTCAGGAAGCACTGGAGATGGCAGAGCGGGTGGGCGCTGTCGACGTTCAGGCCGACACCCTAACTACGATCGGCATCCTGCCCGACCAGGCGGCCGACACGACCCTATCCGCGCTACGGAAGGCCGTCGAACTGGTCGAAAGCGCCGACATGCTGCAGATCGGGTTCCGGGCTTATCACAACCTGGGGATCATGACCGGTGTGTTTGAGGGCGACCTGCAGAAGGCGCGTGGCTACCTGGCCCGGGCCGCCGAGCTGGCGCACCAGCGAGGTAGCATCTCGGAGGAGTTGGTCTCCCAGCTCAGCGTGCTGGGCTATACCCTCGGCCTAGGTGAGCTAGTTGCTGGCAAAACCCACCTGGCGGAATTGGAGGCGCTGATAGCCACGCTGCCAGATCCCGAGCTTGCATCGTTCGATATCGAGGCGAGCCGGACCGGGTTCTTGGCTATGGAAGGTCAATGGTCAGAAGCCCTCCAGCTACTGCGAAAGATACTGCCCGAAGCCCGGCGGCGCGGCAATCTGCAGGCGGTGGCTGGTATGTGCAATCAACTTGCGGGGGTTCAGATGGAGCTGGTTCGCTTGGGCAAGCTGGAGGGCAAAGACCGCGACGCCGCCCTTGCCGAGGCTGAAACCGCCCTGTACGAGTCCAAGGACAGCGGTGCGGTGGCCGAAAAGGATCAAGTTGGAGCGCTCTGTGTGCTGAGCACCGTGCAGTCCAGCAGAGGCCGGTCTGATGAAGCCCGCCGGTTGCTGGAGGAGGCGCAGGCAGAGGCCCGGGAGCATCCGACGGCGTGGACCGAAAACAGCTTGCAGAACGCGGAGAGAGATCTGGCAGAGGCTGAGGACCGTTTGGCAGACGCACTGGCACTCAGTGAGAAGATAGCTGCTTTCCAGGCAAGGCTAGGCAGGCGTTGGCACTGGGCGCGGACGTTGATGGATTGGGCCGCGCTCCACGCCCGGCTGGGCGAGCCGACTGACCTGCAAAGGGCACAGGCCCTGCTGCGGGAGGCCCAGAGCGCGTTCGAGGAGATGGGGGCCACAGGCTACGCGCAGGCAGCCCAAGAGCAACTGGATGCGCTACGCGCCGCGATGTACGCCAGGCTCCAGGCACAGGACTATGCCTCGCGCGAGCTGGCAGTGGCGGGTAGAGTGCAGGAAGGACTGCTGCCCGAACAGGTGCCGATAGTTCCCGGATGGCAACTGGCGGCAACGCTGGAGCCAGCCCGCGAGACCTCGGGCGACTTCTACGACTTTATCCCGCTGCCCGGCGGGCTGGTGGGCCTGGTGGTGGCCGATGTCGCCGACAAGGGCGCGGGCGCTGCCTTGTACATGGCACTGAGCCGGACGCTGCTCCGCACCTATGCCACGAGATACCCCAGCCACCCGGATCTGGTCCTGGACAGCGCCAACCAACGGATCGTTGCCGAGACCCGTACCGGGATGTTTGTGACAGTGTTTTACGCTGTCCTGGACACAGAGACTGGTACGCTCCGCTACTCCAACGCGGGACACATCCCGCCCCTCTTCCTGAACGCGCAAGGAACCCTGAGCCTGGAACGGACGGGGCTTCCGCTGGGAATCCTGGAAGACGCCAGATGGGAAACGGGAACGATAGACCTATCGCCGGGCGACGCTCTGGTGTTGTATACGGACGGGGTGACCGAGGCCCAAGGCCGCGACGGTGTCCAATTTGGGCAGGAGCGATTGCGGGCAGCGCTGGAACGGGGGCGCGCACCCGGTGCAGAGAAGCTGCGCGATGCAGTGTTGGCAGCGGTACACGAATTTGTGGGCAACGCCCCCCGGTTCGATGACGTGACGCTGATGGCGGTTTACAGAGAGTGAGCAAACCGCGACCGAGTGTCGTAAGAGGAGACAGGACGTGAGAGAACACTTTTACGCACCCTGGAGTACAAAGCTAAAGCTTACAACCGGCGCTTTTGCAGCAGTCTTGGTCATTGCCGCCGTGGCTGCCGGCGGCTGGGGCTCGGCTGTGATCGTAGGCATCTTGATCGTCGTCGCTGCCTTTGCCGTCCGCGGGTACAGCGTGATGGACGGCAAGTTGCTGATCCACCACCTGGGCTGGGCCAACAAGTTCGACCTGAGCAAGCTATCGAAGGCGGAGGTGAGCCCTGGTGTCACAATGGGTTCAGCGCGCACGATGGGCATCGGCGGGCTCCTCGGCTTTGTGGGCTACTTCCGGAACGAGATCTTGGGCTCGTACAAGGCCTACGCCACGAACGAATTCAATACGGTGGTGCTGGTTTTCGGAAACGAAACGATCGTGGTCACGCCGGACGATCCAGAGGCATTCGTGGAAGCAGCGAAGGCTGCCAGCCCAAAGGGAGGCGAAGAAGATTGAGTGAGAACTGGACAACAGACAAGATCCCCGATCTGACGGGCAAGGTTATCGTCGTCACGGGCGCCAACAGTGGCCTTGGATTGGAATCAGCCAAAGAGTTCGCGCGCAAGGGGGCGCGAACGATCCTAGCTTGCCGTGACATGGAGAAGGCGCAGACGGCATTGGACCAGATTCAGGACGAGCTTCCGCATGCCAAGGCTGAGATCGTGCCAATAGACTTGGCCAGCTTGAACTCAATCCACAGGTTTGGAGATGAATTCAGGGCCAAGGTTGATCAGCTAGATGTGCTGGTGAACAACGCCGGCATCATGATGACGCCCTATGGAACGACAGAGGATGGCTTTGAGCGCCAGTTTGGCATTAACCATTTGGGCCATTTCGCGCTCACCGGCCTATTGATTGACCTGTTGCTCGAGACACCCGGTTCGCGAGTGGTAACTGTCAGCAGCATGGGCCACCACCTGGGCAGCATCAATTTCGACAACCTGATGTATGAAGAGGGCAAGGGCTATTCGCCTGCTGGGGCATATGGACGCTCCAAGCTAGCCAATCTTCTCTTTACCTACGAGTTGGAGCGTCGCTACAAAGCGATCGGCGCAGATGCCATCGCCGTGGCTGCCCACCCGGGCAGCGCCAACACGAACCTGAGTAGATACCTCTACGATAGATGGTATATCAAACCGTTCAGGTTCGTGGAACCCCTGATCGCGCAGAGCGCAGCGATGGGTGCCCTGCCAATCTTGCGGGCGGCGACAGACGCCGGAGTAGGAGGAGGCCAGTACTTTGGACCGAGCGGATTTCTGGAGCAGAAGGGGCACCCAGTGGTCGTGCAGTCCAACAGCGCTTCGCACGACGAGGCCGTGGCTAGACAGCTCTGGGAGGTCTCTGAAGAGCTGACTGGCGTGCGCTATACGAAACTGGATAAGTTGAGCGCTAGCTAGAGCGGCAGTACCTGCACCCGCCGATTGCGATAGGCATTGCTGCGTGGGGGCGGCAGTCCCTCCCACCCAGCGCTCAGATGCAGCGGACTGCTAGAGATACTTCTGAACTGCCTCCGTGAGCTGGGGCAGATAGGCTCGGCCTTCGGCGGCGACGGATGCCAGGTAGCCCCAGACGCGCCACAGGTTGCGCCTGTCCCAGAACCCCGGATCGATGGGCCGCGCATCCCTGTAGCCCTCAAAGAGATCCTCTGGCACCGGCGCAAAGAGATCGACCTGGGCCAGATCCATCTCTGGGTGTCCGTAGTAGACCGCCGGATCGATCACCACTGGCCCCATCTCGGTGCTGATGTAGTTGTTCTGCTGTGCATCTCCGTGAATAAGCGTGGGCGCGACCTTGGGGCCGCACAGGCGGGGAACGCGGGCGATCAACTGCTCGACCTGCCGGATGACCGCAGGAGGCAGATTTCCGGAGTCAATGGCCATCCTCAGGCCAGGCCAGAGGCGGCGCTCCACGTAGAATGTCGGCCAATCGGTCGCGGGTGCGTTGTCCTGGAAGAGCGGCCCAAAGTACCCGTCTGTATCCAGGCCAAAGCACTCCCCTTCGATCGTGTGGATGCGGGCCAGCGTCCGGCCGATCTGCCGCCAATGGCGAGAGGACCTTTTAACAGCCTGGACAGCCTCGAGGACCAAGATGGTGCCGCCTTCCACGGCAACGATACCGATGGGCACGGGCGTCAGAACGCCCGCGCGTTCAGAGAGGAGCCGCAATCCGGCCAGCTCGATCTCGAACTGCTCGGAGCCATTGGGGGCGTCACTGTACTTGGCGAACACCGAATAGCTGCTGCCGGAAAGGATGGCAGAGGGATGGCAGGCAAAGTCGGACATGTCCCTGATGCGCTGAGATGTCCACATCCGCCCCAAGTGTTCAGAGACAGCCCGTTCCACAGGGATGCATAGTGCGTCACGTGCGAATTGCACAGAAGTACCTCGATTCTACGACCAAACCGGGTGCGCAGCCATGAGCCTCCATTCGACGGCGCTGCACAGCATCCCTCAAAGCGGCCCCAACCGGGGTAGAGCGAGTATAGCTCACACAGAGCGGGGTGTCAACTAGCCATGGGGCTACACCAAACGAGCGGGTGCCAGAGAGATCGGGCTGGACCGCGACTGGAATTGCAGCGGGCACTCGACACCGGTTGACACCAAGCATCGGCGATGCTATGATATCTGCATCAGCGCGGGTTCGCACATCCAGAGCAGGGGAGATGAAAGCGGCATGACCCACATACACTTCCTCAATGGCTTCACCTGCTGCGCCCGCGTACCCTCCAAGTTGCAGACGGGTGCCCTGTGCCTGCTGCTCGAGACCGGACAGGGACTCGTATTGGTGGACACGGGCCTAGGCCGGGAAGACTACAGACGCCAACCCGCCATCCTGCGCATATTCCGCGCGGTAACGATCGTGCCCCTGGACACGGAAGAGGCCATCGTTCGGCAGATCGCGCGCCTGGGGTACAGACCGCAGGACGTGCGCCACATTGTGCTCACCCACATGCACTTTGACCACTGCGGTGGGCTGCCCGATTTTCCAGATGCCACAGTGCATGTGCACCAGCGCGAGTACGAGGCTTTCACAGGGCGCCCTCGTGCGTGGATGGAGGTGGCCTACGTGCGCCGCCACATCGCGCACCAGCCCCGCTTCGAGCTCTATGAAGATGCGGGCGAGCGCTGGTTTGACTGGCCGGCCATCCGCCTGCCGGTCGAGCCGGAGATATGGTTGGTGCCGCTCTTTGGACATACTCGAGGGCACTGTGGCGTGGCGATAAGGACTGAATCTGGCTGGTTATTCCACAGCGGCGATGCGGAGCCGGTCGATTTCGGCGGCTCTCTTCCGGGTTGGATGATCCGCGCAGTGTTGGGACCGCACGTACAGCAGTTGCGGGAATTCAGCGAGACTCACCCCGAGATCCGTAGGACGACGGGCCACATGCCGCTGGAGTTCTTCTCGGCGCGCGGCGGTGACCTGGGCCCGGCCCATCGCCAAGAGTGACCGCCTCCCGCCCCGGATAGCAGCCCTTCAATGTGAGCGAGGGCATTCGCCCGACCCTGGGAAGATCCGTCAAGCCCTAATTTATATGATTTTGATTTGACAAATTTGCCATATTGGCGTATACTGGGTTGAGGAGGTGTACAATATGGCAAAATATCTTATAGAGGTTCCCCACGAAGCGGAAAAGGCTGCGTGCCTACGTGCTATCCAAACCTTCCTGGAGACAGGGTCCCACTTTTTGGCGAATGCCGATTGGGGATGCATGGATGGGGACCACAGAGCTTGGCTGACGATGGAGGCGGAGAACAGGGACGATGTCATGTACGCCCTCCCTCCCTCGGTGAGGCCCGATGCCAGGATC
Source organism: Anaerolineae bacterium (assembly GCA_050117995.1). Taxonomy (GTDB): domain Bacteria; phylum Chloroflexota; class Anaerolineae; order JAAYZQ01; family JAAYZQ01; genus JBFFCR01. Next base: position 531 of record JASFLR010000158.1, on the reverse strand, counting down.
GTGAGGCTGGAGAAATTCACAATGGCTGATGTGGAGAAAATGGCTAGCCAACACCAAGGCTAGCCGCTCACCCCCACCCGCCAGGAGCTTCTCTCGCCAAGTTTCTGGTGATTGCGCTGGATCGTACCGGCATGGAAGATCCGGTGCCAGGCACGGAAAGGAACACGAATCTGCCGAGCACCGGCTGTTCACTGCGGTGCGGGAATCACAATCATTTGGCGAGAACAGCATCCAGGCAGCCTGGACTCCCAGCCAAGCCGCGCAGCTATACGGTCGCATCTTGGTCGCACCCGGCACGATCGCGCCAAGAGAGCAGCTCGCTACCAGGCTGGTTTATGCAAAAATGCTGCAGAGTCTAGTCTAGCAGGAATGGCCTCATAGGAGCCCAATGCTCCTTCCAAGGTCCTGGAACGAGCTCCTGTACCACAATAGGTGGCATCTGCTCAGCCATGATCGCCCGGTCCCCTTCAGAGAGGTTGAAAAGGACAAAGGGGATTCCGACCGGATCTGGAGGTGCGCCGACCGGACGAT
>JASFLR010000157.1:0-6940 GCA_050117995.1 Anaerolineae bacterium | reverse complement strand
CGCCAGTTTGCGCTTGGTAACGCGAGCCGCGAGGACCCCCAAGCCCACTCCGCCGAGCGCCATTCCCACGCCCTGTGCAGTATCCACCGCGCCTAATCCCTCCGGCCCCAGACCAAAAGTGCGCTGCATGAACGGCACCCAGATAACGTTGATGGCCCCAATGCCCAGTTGCACTACTGCCAGGCAGAGCAGGACGCCAACCATCGTCCGGCTGCCAAATAGGTAGATCACCCCTTCCCGCAACTCATTCCACACAGTAGATAGCTCGCTGCCCGTGCCCTGCACGACCTGACGGAACTTGTTCGTCGCCGGGACGGTCATGGATGAAATCGCCAGCGCCGACAATATGAACGTGCCCGAATCCACTAGAAAGGCCACATCCGCGCCCCAGATCCCGATGGAGAACCCTGCCAGCGCCGGACCAACCAACAGTCCCATCGTCTGAACGATCTGCATCAGGCCATTCCCTGCCAGCAGGTCATCCTTGTCCGGGACGATGAGCGGCAGCACAGCATTCTGCGATGGGAAGAAAAATCGGCTCACGCAGGACATCAGGAAGCCGACGATATAGTAGACCCAAACTTGCTCTGGCGTCCTCACCGTGAGACAGAGCAGGACCAACAGGGCTCGCAGGATGTCGGCGACGATCATGGTCTTCTTGCGGTCCCAGCGATCCACGAATACCCCAGCGATCGGTCCCAGGACCAGCATTGGCAGTGCGCTGGATATCACCGACAGACCCACGAGCAGCGCCGATCCTGTCAGCCGCTCCACCATGATGGGAATAGCCAGCCAGTAGAAATAGTCCCCGATAAACGAGATAGTCTGGCCAATCCACAGGGCCATGAAGCTTCTATTCCGAAAGAGTCGCCCGTAGGCAGCCTGCCCCCTGCTCATCCTCTACCCTCTTCAAAATCCTTGCGCATTGTCAGCAGCGTCCGCTGCTCCTTGAACCCATAATGCGCCAGCACCTTCAGTATCTCGTCATCCCCCATATGGGCCGTGATCTGGACCGGCCTCGACGGAGTTGCAGCCAACATATAGAGCGCCCGGCTCACCAGTGCCCCTTCCACCTGTCCCTCGTGATCCGGATGCACCAACAACGACATGCGGTGCTCACCATTGCGGCTCGCCGCGGTCAATGTCATCACCGCCACCAACCGGCCATCCTTTTGCGCTAGTAGCCGGTAGGTGCGCCTTCCTGCAACCAGATCAGAGACCCCTTGCCAAAGCCTGAGCAGCCAGTCTGGCCGGTATTCCTGGGCCCGCACCGGCTTGATCCACTGCAGCACTGCAGGTATAGCCTGCTTGGCCAACTCGAATGTGGCCTGTCCATCTGTTGGACGCCAGCGGCGGATCTCGTAGCCAGGGGCATTCAAGAATGCCACCGAAGAGACCGCATCCAGCCGCAGGTCCACCTCGCCCGAGACCTCGTAAAAACCCATCCTGGTATACAACCCCAGCGCCCGCGTGTTGTCCCGGTGGCACTGCAGCAGGACCCCGGCCGCCCCAAGCTCCTCCGCCTCTTTGACGGCAGCTTCCATCATGCGGCGCCCAATGGCCCGGCCCCTGTACTCTTTCAGGACAACGACATTGCAGATGATCCAGCGCTGGGGATTGCCCGGTGCGCGGTTCAGGCTCACATTGCCTACAATCCGCTTGGAACCGCGCGCCTCCCCTGCAGCACCCGGTAACGGTTCTTCCCAGACGAACCCGTTGAAGGCATCGCGAAAAGCGGGGTCCACCTGCGACCACCACCAAACCAGCGGTGTGAGGCGCGCCATCCAGCGCATCTCGCGCAACGCTGCCCGGCCCCTCTCGTCGAGCTCGTCCGCAAAAGCATCACCCACAAGGTCTGCGATCGCACCCAGGTCCTGCACAGGTTCCATGGGCCGCAGCCCACCGCGCTCCTTTACCCTTGCCTCTTCTACAACCGCTACTACCATAGTCTCTCTGACCGCCTTGGCCTCCGGGACCAAGCGACCATGCCTCCATCCAACTCCTGAGGTTGCTTGTTCAGGGCTGATTATAGCACAGCCGGTCAGATTAGACATATTCCGCACTCTCGGGTTCTTCGCGTGCTAGCAGCATCCACTACTCGCCTGCCAGCGCCGCCTCCTTGACATCAGGGAATGGCTGGCTCTCCCCAACCTCCGACCGGCCATCCTCAATTCTGGCGACAGCGGGCACAAAGAAGGTGAGGACGCCCACCAGCGCAAAGACCGCGCCACCGAAGACGTACCAGATCTGCACCCCGATGGCATCCGATACTGGACCAGCTACAGCCAGGCTCAACGGCATCATGGCCCCCGCGAGGCTCTGAACCAGGGTGAAAACTCGCCCCTGCATCTCGGGCGCTACGGTGCCCTGAAGGATGGCAAAGAGCGGACCGTTGATCAGCGGATTCATGAAACCAGCCACCAGGAGAGCGACCAGTGCCAACCAGAACAGGTTCCCCGGCACCAGCCCCAGGACCATGATCGACATGCCTCCCAGCACCAGGCCCATCATCGACGTGTAGATGCGGCGGCGGAAGCCGCCCCACACACTGAGCAATAGCCCACCCAGCAACATGCCCACACCCCAGGCCGACTCGAGCCACCCAAGTTGCAGCGCTTCGCCACCAAAGTGCTCGGTCACCAGCAGCGGCATCAGCGAAAAGGCCGGATTCACCACGAAATTGATGACCATGGCCATCACCAAGATGATCATCAGGCCAGGCCAGCCCCACACGTAGCGCAGCCCGCTGCGAAAGTCACTCCACACCGAACTCTTCTGTGCAGCACCGGCCGTCTTTTCGGGCTGGGGAATCGACACAAAGAGCAGCGGGCCAATAGCCAGAGCCGCAGTCGCCAGATCGATAGCCATGATCTCCTGCATTGGCAGCAAGCCCAAAAGGAGCGCGCCCAGCGGTGGGGCGACGATAGACAGCGCCCCCCGCATCGTCTGGTTGAGCCCGGCGACCCGCGACAGGTGCTTCTTGGGTACCATCAGCGAGGTCGAAGCCTGCATGGACGGCCAGTGGAATGCCCCGCCCAGCGCTCGCGCCAGCATGGCAGCATACACGTGCCACATCGTCGCCGATCCGGTCCAGAAGAGGTAGGCCAGCCAGGCAGTGACCAAGGCCACAAAGCCATCGGCTGCGATCATCACTACCTGCCGGTTCCAGCGATCCACCAGGGTGCCGGCAAACGGACCCAGGATCACGCCAGGCAAAATCGCGACCAGCGTAGCCATGGCCAGCACCGTTGCCGAGCCCGTGGTCTCCGTCAGCCACCAGACCAGCGCGAATTGGACCAGCTGGCTGCCCACCAGGGAAAATGCCTGTCCAGTCCATATGCTGAAAAAGGGAAGCCGCCACCCTTTCATCTCACCGTCCTGATCCTGCATGCTCGCGCTTTCAACCATCATAACCCCATCCAACCGGCAAACTAACCTACTCCGAGTCCAACAAGCCCAGACTTAAGCCGAACTTTTGCGCCAGGCGCCGGGCCTCAACAGCCAGCCGCCGGTTCAAGGGAGGAGACACACCCGGACCGGCGGCCGGCAAGCCCTACCTATTGCAGTGCGTCCAGCAGCATCTCGGCCTCTTCTGGCGCGATCTGCCCCTGTTCCAGCATCCGTAGAATGCTCAGGCGTTCCTCGTCCAGATCCGGGCCGGGCTCCGCCTCGTATTCCTCGTACGGCTCTTCGGCTGGATCGTCCGCCATGGCAAACTCGACCTCCACCTCACCACCCTCTCTCATGTGGCGCTTTTCGGCTCTCCGCATTGCGCGAAGCTTCTCCCGCTCCATCTTTCGCTCAAAGCGCTCCTGTTGCCGCGCTGCCCTGGCAGCCATCCGGTCCATATTGCGCTGGAGTTGTTCCATCGCCCGTTCCGTGGCTTGCTGCGCCCTGGCGCCAACGGTCTCCCAGTCTACCCCTTCCAACTTGACCTGCAGCCGGGACATTGCTTCCTCCATCTCTGCACCCACCTGGCGGCCGATGGCATCCAGATCGATGGCTGACAGGCCCTCCTCAATCTGCCGCACAAACTCTTCGGCGGCACCGGCCCCCACCTCGATCCTGGTTCCTTCCTTGTCGCCCAGTATGACGTTGCCCCTCGCTTCGACCGCGATTTCGGCCCCCCCGTCACCGATGATGCCGCTCAACGTCCGTCCCTCGCGGACCTCTCCGGTGAGCTCGGTCGAGATGATAAACTTACCGCCTGCTGTCAGCGTCAGGCTGGCGTTGGCTTCCTCAGGCAGTCTGAGTATCGCATTGCCCCGTGCGTCAAAGTGGTAGCTGCGCGCCGGGCCGATCTCGCCTCCCAGTACCAGGTTGCCGCCAATCGTGAGCACCTTGGCGCCGCCGGTCAGGTTCTTCGCGGTCAGGTTACCTGCAACCTGCCCCAGGTGCACCTCTGCACCGACGTTCTTAAGCGTGGCATTGCCGCCCACCTCGTCGACATTCAGCGAACCCTCCACATCCTTGGCTGTCAGGCTGCCGCCGATGCGCGAACCGCGCAGGCGACCCACTGATTTGGCCACCAAGCTGCCGCGCACATTCTGGAGGTCAACGTTCTCCACGTTCCTCAAGCTCGCGCTGCCAAAGATGGTGCCTACCACCGACAGTGACTTGAGCCCCCTTGCCTTCACTCCACCGTACACCTCAGTCAGGCTGGCCTCGCCCACATCGCTCAGCTTGAGCCCGCCCCGTACCTGCTGGGCAGCCAGGCTCGAGATTCCCGTCGCTGATAGGTTGCCCTTGGCCTCGCCGACCCGAGCAGGGACTGCAGCCGGCATGTACACCTCGGCCGTCACCCTGGCTGAAACACTGGGCCCCCCATCCGCCTGCTCGACCTGTAGATCCGCCTCGGCGCCAGTGGCCAGCCTGATCAGCACGTCAGTCTCGTCCCAGGCAGTGAGCGAAGCATTGCCCAGCATCTTGGACAGCGTCAAGCTTTCACCCTCTTGTATCTGGATTCGTTGCTCGAACATATCTCCTCCTAGCCCGTCTTTAGCATGCCGACCGCGGCTTCTGATGAAAGCTCGCCTGCGGCCACCTGCTCCAGGATGCTTTTGCGCTCCTCAGCTGAGATCGGCGGTTCCTCCTCGCGGACCTCGTAGCCCAAGGCTTTGATGACATCGGTCAGCCGCCCGCGCGCGGTAGGATAGGACATACCCAACTCCTCCTGCACGCGTGTGAGCTTGCCTTCGCAGCGGATGAACGTCTCCACAAAAGCCAGCTGTTGCGGTGAAAGCTGGTAGAAGCGCCCCAGGCTGAACTGGCCCTCCAGAGCCGAATCACAATTTCGACAATAGAGGCGGGTTACCGAGAGCGTGTCTGAACACACCGGACATTTGCCAATCACTGGATACATATCAACCCTCCCTTTCTGGTGTCCATAGAACAACACAAGACCGTGTAGGCCTGTTTCACCCACATCACGAAAGGGGCGCGCGTCCTGTTTGCGCCCCTACACCGACGACCGTGCCGGGTCGAGCCGCTCGAGCCGTTGGCCCAAGGCCACGAGCTGGCGGCCTACCTGCACCAACGCCCGTCCTCCCTGGCAGGCAAGCCCGGCCCAACGCATCCCGCGCGATGCGGCCGAGCGCGAGTTCTCGAGCTCCGCGAAGTAGATCTCTTTTCTGCGCAGACCTACCATGATTTCCGCTGTGTGCGAATCCAAGCTATACATTTCTGCACCCTCCTATCCTTCCATCCCCTGCTTGTCTGGCCCGAGCTTGAAATCTTCACCACAGCCTTAAGAAATTCAAGGTCAGACTTGCAATATCTTAACACAGAACTAGAATTTTGTCAAGACCCCAATTCTAGATTTTAAGCCGAAACTTGAAATATTTAATATTGCGCTCAATTTTCTTAAGTGGTCGTGGACATATATAACCGATTGAGGGTGTCGGTCAGCCCAGAGCAGCCGCCGTAGGGTGGGTGGCTACCTTGACGACTCGCGCCAGGGTTGCTAGAATAGGTACAGGATCTGGCTTGGGGTTCGATAGCGGCCGAAGCCCAGGTCCAACTCGCCGCCCGACACAGCGCTACCCTTGTGCACCGTTGCTGTCGCAGGGCGACGTTAGGAGACAAGGACTGACCATGATAGATCCTCAACTTGGCGGAAAAGTTGCCCTGGTGACCGGTGCCAATCACGGCATCGGTGCTGCTACCGCCAGGGCATTGGCGACACAGGGGGCGGCAGTTTTCCTCACCTACTACCGCGAGCCCTCCGAGTCTACCCCTGAGGAGCTGAGGGCAGCCCGCGAGGCCGACACAGGGGGTGTTCACCTTTACCACGCAAACCAGCAGCAGACGGCGGAATCCATCGTCGAGGAGATCCGAGCCTGTGGTGGCGTTGCGGCGAGCTACGAGACCGATCTATCGGTCGTCGACCATATCCCGGAACTATTCGACCGCTGCGAGCGCGAGCTCGGGCCGGTGGATATCCTGGTGAACAACCATACCTACTGCGATATGGATACATTTGATCCGGAACGGGTGACGCGGAACGGGTTTGGCATCCACCTCACCTCCGGGCGCGATGTGGACCTCAACTTTGCCGTCAACACCCGTGCGTACGTGTTGATGATGTCCGAGTACACCCGCAGGCTATTGGCCCGCGGCACTGGATGGGGCCGCATCATCAACTTGAGCACCGATGCGGCCCACGCCCACGTCGCCAACGTCAGTTACGCGGCCAGCAAGCACGCCATCGAGTCGTACAGCCGCTCCGCTGCCAGCGAGCTCGGAAAGTATGGCATCACCGTCAATATTGTCGCTCCAGGGCCTATTCAGACCGGGTATATCACACCTGCGAATGAAACCGCCATCGCGGCAGACACCCCGTTGGGGCGTGTAGGCCAACCAGAGGACGTCGCGGACGTGATCGTCTTCCTGGCCTCGGAACAGGCGCGCTGGATGACCGGACAGCTTCTGTATGTAGGCG
>JASFLR010000156.1:0-6953 GCA_050117995.1 Anaerolineae bacterium | reverse complement strand
TTCAGGAATGGCTGTGGGAGACCTGGCGTTTCGTCAAACAGATCTTTCCCCTGCTCGTTGTCGGCGTCTTTCTGGCTGGCATGGTGCGCGTGCTGATCCCGCCTTCCCTCATCGAGGCCATCGCCGGGAGGAACACGTTGCTCGCCAATCTTGCCGGAGTCCTGTTCGGCGTGTTCATGTACTTTCCCACGCTTGTCGAGGTACCGATTGCCAACATGTTCCTGGGCTTGGGCATGCACCGCGGCCCGCTGCTGGCCTACCTGATCGCCGACCCGGCACTGAGCATCCAGAGCATCCTGATCACGGCCAAGATCATCGGTTCGAAAAAGACCTGGGTTTACGTCGGGTGGGTGACTCTCTTTAGCACACTCGCAGGACTGCTCTTCGGAGCCTGGATAAATGGCACTAGCGCCTGGCTTATCCTGGCTAGCTTGGGCGTCTTCCTGGCCTTGTTGTCCGTGGGCCTCTGGTTGATCGGCAGGCGTCGCCAGGGGATCGAGGTAGTTGCTGAGACACATCAGCCCTGATTGGGCCAAGTTAACATACACCGTACAGCGCAAGGAGGTTTTCACGATGGAGATCAAGATACTGGGCGGCGGATGCGCCAACTGCAAGAGGTTGGAAAAGGTCACGCGGCAGGCTCTCGGGGAGATGGGTCTCGAGGCAGACGTTGCCAAGGTGACCGACTTTACTGAGATCATGACCTATGATATTCTCACTACCCCCGGGCTTGTCATTGACGGCAAGGTCGTCTCGTCGGGTCGGGTACCGAGCAAGGCCGAGGTGACCACGTTGCTCACTACTGCCCTGTCGGAAACGGGAGAGTCACATCCCAGAAGGAGTGAATAGATGCTGCAGATCAAGGTCTTTGGCACAACGCCGCCATGCGCCAACTGCAAGCGGGCGGAACGGGAGGCCCTCAAGGCGGCCGAGCAGTTCGCTGGGCAGGTGGAAGTTGTCCATCTCGATGCTCTGGGACCAGAGGCAGCGCAATACGGCCTCATGGTTACCCCGATGGTGGTCATCGGCGATGACATAGTTTCGAGTGGCAGGGTGGCGCCGGCAGCAAAGCTGGTGCCCATTATCGAGGCAGCACTGGCGAACGCGTCAGGCGCTCAAGGGGGATAGGATGGTCAAACTGGAGGTCTTTAGCGGCGATCCACCGTGTCCGGGCTGTGTCGCCATCATCGTACTGGCCGAGCAAGTAGCTGCCAGGTATCCGGACCAGTTGGAACTCAGCATTCTGCAGGGGGCCGACGCCATGGAAAAGTTCGAGGAGTACAGGCTCTTCTGCGTGCCAGCGGCAGTGGTGAACGGTTCCATTCGAATTGAGGGAATGTGTCCCAGCGAGGCAACCCTCAACAACGCGCTGCGGGAGGGTGGGCTATGTCTCAAGTAAGAGTCGAGGCTTTCGTCTCAATACCGCCGTGCTCCGGTGGCGTGGCTGTCAAGCGCCTGCTGAAAGAGATTGAGGCCGAGTTCGGAGACCAGGTGGAGATAATCTTCCATACCGGACCCGGCGACTCAGAGTGGGAGAAGTATGCCATAGACAACGCCCCGGCCCTGGTGATCGGCGACCTGGTCAAGTTCGTAGGGCTCGCCCCCAGCAAGGATAGCCTCGTCGGCGCGTTGCGCGAAGCGGGGCTGGAATAGGGACACGGGCAATAGCAAGGCCATCGTCTTGGCCCCATGACGACAGGAGGCAACACTTTGCCCAATCTGGTTTGCTACTGCTTTGGATTCACTGATGAGGATATCGAGGCGGATGTCATAGCGAATAATGGCCGTTCGCTCATACGCGAAAAGATCATCGCCGCAAAGAGGAGCGGCGGTTGCCGCTGCGGCGAGCTGCATCCTGAGGGACGCTGATGCCTGGCTGATGTCGGCCGTGTAGTCGACAATGCCATCAATCCAGCCTAGCTCACAGAACGACCCCCTCACGCAGAGGATAGGTTTTCCTTCGGGACCCCGCATAAAGACAGCGGGGTCCCGTGACTTCTAGCAGAATCGCCGCCCTAGTTAAGCTGGCGAATGACGCACACCACCTTGCCCTTGACCTCGACATTCTCCGCCGGGAAGAACATCGCTTTCATGGTCGGGTTGGCGGGCTGCAACCGTACTTGCCTTCCCTCCAGGTAGAAGCGCTTGAGGGTTGTCTCCTCCTCATCGCGCAGCCAGACCGCCGCCAGCTCGCCGTTCTCCACCCGTTCCTGGCTCCTCATCAGCACAATGTCCCCATCATGAATGAGGGCATCGATCATCGAGTCACCCTGGACTTCCAGCGCATAGATGCCCCGGTCATCCTTGACAATATCACGGGTCAGCTCTACTGACTCGTCATAGCCAAAGGGGGAGAAATCCGAGTCGGGCACAGGAATGGGACTGCCTGCCGCAATGCGGCCCAGTAGCGGGACCTGGATCACCTCAGCCAGCCGATCCGCGACCAACCGGATACCGCGTGAGATCTCGGGATCGCGTTCGATCAGGTTCTCCCGCTCCAAAATATCCAGATTGTACTTGACGACAGACGTGGACGAAATGCCCACATTCTTCCCTATCTGGCGGATAGTCGGCGGGAAGCGGTTCTCGGTGATAAATTCCCGGAGAAATGCCAGGATCTTCTGCTGTCGTTCAGACAGTGGCTTTGCCATGATTTGGCCTCCTTTCGCTGTCGAACGGTGTACGTCTTTAGCTCATCTGTTCGATACACATTATACACGAACATTCGTTCTGTGTCAAGTCCCCAATTTGCCGAAACTTCACGATAATCGGCCTCGCCTCGCGTTGGCGGCGCCGCGTGGAGCGATTCGCCGTCAAACTTGAGCCTTTCTTCCAGCCGTGCTACAATAGCAGCAGTCCAGCGGCACCAAGCGGGGAAGGCAAATCATGAGGATCATAGTAACCGGCGGGGCCGGATTCGTCGGCTCGCACATCGTCGACGCGTATATCACCGCGGGCCACCAGGTCATCGTCGTCGACAACTTGAGCACTGGAAAGAGGGAAAACGTCCACCCCGAGGCGAGGCTGGTGGAGATGGACGTCGGCGATCCGGCTCTGGTGGATCTCTTTTGCACGGAAAAGCCCGACGTGGTCAACCATCACGCCGCCAATGCCAGCGTATCTCTTTCGGTCCGCGAGCCGCTCTTTGATGCCGGGCAAAACGTGCTGGGCACTCTGAATATTCTGGAGGCATCACGTCAAGCTGACGTGGGCAAGGTCATCTACATCTCGTCCGGCGGGGCCATGTATGGTACAGTGGAGTACCTGCCCATGGACGAAGATCACCCGGCGAGCCCAGTCTCGCCCTATGCACTGAGCAAGTACACAGGCGAGCGATATGTGCGGCTTTACGGCGAGATCCATGGTCTGCACTGGACTAGCCTGCGCTACGCCAATGTTTACGGGCCGCGTCAGGATCCGTATGGCGAGGCTGGCGTCGTCGCCATCTTTTGCCAGAACCTGCAGGATGGCGTGGTGCCCGAAATCCACTGGGATGGCGAGCAGTCCCGTGACTTTGTGTACGCGGGCGACTGCGCCCACGCCAACTCACTCGCCCTGGAGGGCGGCGACGGGCAGGCCTACAATGTAGGCACCGGCATAGGGACCAGCATAAACACCTTGTTTCAGACCCTGGTGGATATCGCAGGGCAGGACCTGACCCCCAGGCGCGGCCCCCGCCGGCCCGGAGACGCACGCACTTCCTATCTGGACTGCGGCAAGATCGAGCGCGAGCTAGGCTGGAAAGCCAGGGCCGGGCTGCGAGAGGGCCTGGAGAGGACGTGGGACCATTTCACATCACCGCGATAGCAGAGAGCCCGTGAGCTACTTCAGTCTGGCGAACCGCATCCCCGAGGTCTCGGCTCTGGAACCCAAAGCCGTAGCCTGGCTCTACGAGCTCACCAGCCGGATACCCCTGGTACGCACTACCTATCGACGTTTCGTGGCTGCTGTGCTTGGCATGGGCATAAAAGAAGGGTATGCCCTGGACCTGGGCACTGGTCCTGGCAGCGTGGCCATCGATCTCGCCAGTCGCAACCCCGGCCTGGAGGTAATCGGTCTGGATTTGGGTGCCCACATGATCGAGAGAGCCCGGCAGCAAGGCCTGCGCAACGGACAGAATGGACGGCCTCCGTGGCTGCAGGCAGATGGACACGTCTTGCCTTTTGCCGATGACAGCTTTGACCTGGTTATCAGCTCTTTCGCTCTGCACCACTGGCAAGAGGCGTTAGATGTCATGAACGAGATCGCTCGCGTACTACGACGTCCGAGACCGGATACGGGCCAACCTGGAGGGCGCTACTATATCGCCGACGTATGTCGCGAGACCAATACCTTCCAACAGATTGTTGCCTATGCAAGCATCCCGGCCTTGAGCTTGCCTTTCGGCAGTTACTGGGGCTATGGCGGATACTACGAATCGATCAGGGCCGGCTACACACTCGACGAAGCACAGAACCTGTTGGATAGATCGGCGCTTCCACCGGGGAGGGTAGCCCTCGACTCGACCTGGTTCGTGCCTGCATTAACCATCACCTCAGTGGGTATATAGTGACATGGCTCCATTTCTTACACATCTAGTAGTCGGAGAGCGGGTTTGGACCGCACTGGACGGCGTACGGTCCGGGCCCGACAACTATGGCACTTTCCTGTTCGGTTGCCTGGCCCCTGATGTCGACAAGTTCTGCCACGGCCTGGAGCAGAGCACGACGCACTTTGTGGCAAAGGACGAGGCCGCGACCTGGGCATGGCTGCGCAGCCAGCACTTTCTGGAAGAACAAACCACCTTCTTGAGAGCCCCATTCGACAGCCTGGAAGCCGTCGAGCAGGCATTTGTGATCGGATATCTCTGCCATGTCGCTACGGACGAGATCACCGGACGGTACGCGCAGGACATCAAGAGCCAGCATGTCGCCCACAACACGCCGCTGCCGCACGTGGATGCGATCTTGACCGCGATGGACCCTCAGTGCTGGGCCCTGGCCGGCGACCCTGAACATCTGGTCAGTGCTCTGGACCAGGTGGTGAACCAAGCCCTGATCCCCGACCGTGCATTTGTCTTCACAGAGCCGGATTGCCTGCGGGCAATCCTCCGGGCTGTGGTCCCCCAGGTAGCAGAGGGCGGCGGCCTGATGCCCTGTGTCAGTATGGTTCGACGCCAATGGCAGTGGCTGAGGCATGGTCAGGTGAGCGATGAACCCAATGATCCACAGCTCGAGGCGGACCTCGCGGCCTTTCGCCGCCGGATCGAGACCGACCTGCCCAACTCAGAGCTCTTGGTCGACAAGATGGACTTGGAGCGTTTTGTCCAGGAAGCGCAGCAGCACAGCCTGCAGCGGATACACGCCTTGCTGGCGGGGAGGAGGCTACGGTGAATCAGATGGACTATGACGTGATCATCGTGGGAGCAGGGCCGGCGGGCATCTTTGCCGCCCTCGAACTGACAGATGCCGCCAGGCCTCGCGTGCTGATCCTGGACAAGGGCCCGGCCCTGGAAAAGCGCCGATGTCCATCGCGCGAGAAGGGGCGATGCATGCAATGCGCCACATGCGCGCTGATGACCGGCTGGGGAGGATCGGGCGCATTCAGCGATGGCAAACTCACCCTCACCACGCAGGTGGGCGGCTTGCTGGCTGATATCCGCGGGTCCGCCGAAGCGGAGCAGCTGGTGCGCGAGGTCGACGATCTATGGGTCCACTATGGCGCAAATAGCGAGCCGTACGTGGGCGACACCAACCAGATCGAACGGCTCTCCCACAAGGGCGCGCTCGCGGGACTGAGGCTGCAACACTACCCCATTCGGCACCTGGGCACCGAACGAAGCGGGGCCATTCTCGGCGCCATGCACCGGGAATTGGTCGCCCGCGATGTTGAGGTCCGCACCCGCACCCATGTCACCAAGATCCACGCTGCAGATGGTGCCGTGATTGGCGTGGAGACAGCCAAGGGAGAGGTCCTCACCGCACCCTTTGTCGTCGTGGCACCTGGACGCGAAGGAGCAAGCTGGCTAACCAACCTGGCCCGCAGCCTGAACCTCGGCTTGAGTATCAACCCTGTGGATATTGGCGTTCGGGTGGAGTTGCCAGCTCACATATTCCAACCCCTGACCGACATCCTATACGAGCCCAAATTCCTCTACTTCTCCTCGGCCTTTGACGACCGGGTCCGCACTTTCTGCGTCTGCCCCCATGGTGAGGTAGTCACCGAGTGGGCCAGCGACGTGATGACTGTCAACGGCCACTCCTACGCCAGCCAGAAAACTGATAATACCAACTTTGCGGTGCTCGTCAGCAAGAACTTTACGGAACCGTTCAAGGAACCTACCGCCTATGGGAAATATATCGCCAGGCTAGCCAACCTGCTATCCGGGGGGATCATGGTACAGCGGCTGGGCGACCTGCGGGCCGGCCGGCGTACTACCGAGCAGCGCCTGGAGCGGTGCATCACGCGGCCGACGCTCAAAGAGGCCACGCCTGGTGACCTGAACTTGGTGCTGCCCTATCGCTATGTCGTCAACATCCTGGAGATGCTTGACGCCTTGGACACGGTAGCGCCCGGTGTTGCCTCGCGACACACCCTGCTCTATGGTGTGGAAGCCAAGTTCTATTCATCCCGGCTCAAGCTGACACACGACCTGGAGACCGAGGTGCGCAACCTCTTTGCCGCCGGTGACGGTGCCGGCGTGACACGGGGGCTGGTCCAATCCTCGGCATCGGGTATGGTGGCTGCCCGCGAGATCCTGCGCCGTCTGTAAGCTAATGCAGCGAGGCAGGGCCGTCATACAGCGTACCGGGCAGGCGGAACCGTTGGTAATGGCCTTTTCGTGTGTTGAGAGTACCAGAAACTTGTATCTTTGAGGATAGTCAAATGCCCTTTAGATTCCAGAGACTAGAGATCCCAGATGTCATCCTGGTCAGCGCCAAACAGTTCGTGGACGACCGGGGGTACTTTTTGGA
>JASFLR010000155.1:0-6959 GCA_050117995.1 Anaerolineae bacterium | reverse complement strand
GTTGGAGGTCCTGAGCAATACCCGTCAGGACGTGTGGTATGCTGTACACATGGCTCCTGTGTCGCGTGAGGGCCAGGTGGCAGAGGTAATGCTGGTGACCTGGGACATCACTGAGCAGAGGAGAATGGTTGCGCTGAAGGACAACCTGATCCGCGATGTGTCTCACGAGCTAAGGACCCCTTTGGCCAAGGTGCAGATGAGCCTGGAACTGTTGGTGGAGATGCTCGAGGATGAGGGAATGGATCGGGAACGGGCGATCCGGGTCAGCGGCTTTGCCGTCAGCAGCGCCAAGAGACTGTTGCAGACCGTGGAGAATATCCTGGACCTGTCCCGGCTTGAGGCTGGGGTGTGGGCCTACGAGCACGAGAGCATCCAGCCGCGACATCTGGTTCATGAGGCTCTCCTCTATGCTGTTCCTCAAGGCATGCCAAAGGACCTCGAGGTGACGGCGAATCTCCCCGAATCGCTGCCAGAGATACGGGGGGATAGGGTCAAGCTGTTCCGAGTGCTCAGGAACCTGCTCGACAATGCGATCAAGTATTCTGACGATGGTCGGATAGTGATCACGGCTGAAGAGCGTGATGGCGAGCTGATCTTTGCGGTGAGTGACCAGGGTTACGGGATCCTGCCGGAGAACCTGGAGAACGTCTTTGAGCGATTCTTCCAGGAGAAGACGCGGCACCTGGGCGCCGGGCTGGGTCTGGCTATCTGCCGGGCGATCGTCGAAGATCATGGGGGCCGGATCTGGGCCGAGAGCTCTGGGCAAGGACAGGGCACCACCATCCGCTTTACGGTGCCGACGGCAGGCAGGGGAGAGGGGAACTCATGACGGTCAGGATACTGTTGGTCGAGGACGATGAAGACCTGCAGGAAATCTACCTTAGCATGCTGGACGGAAACGGCTGGCAGATCGCACAGGCATACGATGGGTATGAGGCACTGGAGCAACTGGAGCAGGCAGCGGCCGATCTGATCGTGCTGGATATCATCCTGGATGAGATGATGGGCGACGAGCTGTACATGCGGCTCAGTCAGGATGAGCGATTCGCAAAGATTCCGGTGGTGGTGGTGAGCGCGCTGCCGGAGCAGCGCTGCCAGCATATACTCCAGATGGACCCTACCACTGCGTTCCTGCGAAAGCCTTTTCGTCGACAGCAACTGCTAGATGCCATAGAGGAGGGACTGGGACGGAGATGAGTGATAGTAGCTGGGGTAAGGAGCGGGCTCCGCTGGACAAGCCCAGCGCTGCCAGGATCTACGATTACTATCTGGGTGGCTATCACAATTTCGAGGTGGATCGCAAGATTGGCGACATGATGCTCGAAATCACTCCCGATCTGCGTTTGCATTCCCTGTTGAACCGTGCCTTCCTGCATAGGGTCGTTGCCTTTATGGCGGAGGAGGGGATCGATCAGTTTCTGGACTTGGGCTCGGGTATACCCACAGTGGGCAATGTGCACGAAGCAGCGCGCGGCCTGAATCCGGAAGCACGGGTGGTGTATGTCGACTCGGACGCGGTGGCAGTGGCGCATGGGAGGGCTATGTTGGCCGATGACGACCACGCCACGATCGTCTGTTTGGACATCTGCGAGCCTGAAGCGGTGCTGGCTCACCCAGAGGTAGATGCGCTGCTTGACTTTAACCGGCCCTTGGGCCTGTTGCTGGTTGCAACCCTGCCGCTAATTGTTGACGATGAGGATGCAAACCGTGTGGTGCGCACCTTTGGTGAGTTGCTTGTGCCCGGCAGCCTGATGGCGATCTCGCACAGTGCCGCCGAGGTGACCATTCCGGGATTAGAGAAACTGGAGAAGCTATTTGGTCAAGCCTCGGCTGCTGTGTCTCGCCATAGGGACCAGATCCTCCGCTATTTCGAGGGATT
Organism: Anaerolineae bacterium; assembly: GCA_050117995.1. GTDB lineage: Bacteria > Chloroflexota > Anaerolineae > JAAYZQ01 > JAAYZQ01 > JBFFCR01. Next base: position 5,080 of record JASFLR010000155.1, on the reverse strand, counting down.
TGAGCTCGTGGAGCCAGGACTGGTTCCGACGCCGCAGTGGCGCCCGGAAAGTCCCGATGACCTGCTAGTGTCAGAGCCTGAGCGCGTCTACTTTGTGGCAGGGGTAGGGCGGAAAGTATGAGCTGAGACGGGGCGGAGCGAATGATTTGACGTAGCGGCACGTATGATGGTACACTGGTTGCAACTGCGAGGGAGATGAGTGAAGGGAGAAGATCTGTATGCCGATTGTAAATGATATGACATTCAAGATAGCGGGGGCTGCGGGACAGGGCGTCGAGTCGAGCGGCGCCGGATTCTCCCAGGCTCTGGCTGAGGGAGGTTTGCATATCTTTGCCGTGCAGGACTATATGTCTCGCATACGGGGAGGACTGAACTTCTTCCAGGTGCGCGTCCACGAGCAGCCGCTCTACTCCCACGAGGAAGCGGTGCACGTGCTGCTGCCTCTGAACGAGGAGGCGCTGGAGACCTACCGGGACGATGTGGTCGATGGGGGCGCGATCATCTACGACGAAGCTCTGAAGGTCGACCGGGAAAAGGCCGCGAGCCGGGGTCGCAAAGCGATGCCGGTGCCCCTCATTAAGATCGCCGAGGAGCACGGTGAGCGCGTGATGGCGAACACCGCCGCGCTTGGGGCGGCAGCAGGGTTAACAGGCTATGCCTACGAGCAGATGGCGGATGTCATACGCAAGAACTTTGCCCGCAAGGGGGACGAGGTGGTATCGGCCAATCTGCGCGTGGCGCGCGAGGCCTACCAGTACACACAAGAGCGGTATGCTGTGGACTTTGGGTGGAAATTGCAGGAGGTGAGTGGCGCGCCAAAGCGGTATGTGATGTCTGGCAACCAGGCGCTGTCTCTGGGCGCGCTGGCGGGGGGCTGCCGTTTCATCGCTGCCTATCCCATGACGCCAGCGACGTCGATTATCGAGTGGATGGCGAAACACCAGCAAGACTTCGGCGTGGTGATCAAACATGCCGAGGATGAGATTGCGGCGATCAATATGGCCATCGGCGCGAATTTTGTAGGGGCCAGGGCCATGACGGCGACGTCAGGCGGCGGCTTTGCCCTGATGGCCGAAGCGTTGGGATTGGCCGGGATGTGTGAGGTGCCGTTGGTGCTGGTGGAAGCCCAGCGTGGCGGGCCGTCCACCGGTCTGCCCACGCGCACGGAGCAGAGCGACCTGTTGTTCGTGCTGCACGCGTCACAGGGCGAGTTCCCGCGATTGGTATTGGCTCCGGGCACGATCGAGGAGTGCTTTGAGGTTGGCTGGCGCTCGTTCAACCTGGCGGAAAAGTACCAGACGCCGGTGATTGTGTTGAGCGACGAGTTGCTGGCAGCATCGCTGCGCACGATCGAGGCGGATGCCATCGACTTTGACAAGGTGGTGATCGACCGCGGAAAACTGCTCAGCGGGGAGGACCTGGACGCGCTGGAAGGGGAGTACAAGCGCCACAAGTTCGCGGAGGATGGCATCTCGCCGCGCGCCGTGCCTGGGCACCCCAAGGCCGTCTATGCTTCGGCGAGTGATGAGCACGACGAGTTCGGGCATATCCTGGAGGAGCAGGAGAACCGGACCAAGATGATGAACAAGCGCATGCAGAAGGAGGAGACTGCCCGGCAGGATATCCGCCCTCCTGCTCGGTACGGGCCAGAGGAGGCTCGCACCGTGCTGGTGGGCTGGGGTTCCACATACGGCGTGCTGCGCCAGGTGGTGGACCGGCTGGATGGCGAGGCCAGGTTGGTGCACTTTTGCGACCTGTGGCCCTTCCCGGCGCACGCCGCGGCAGAGGCATTGCGCGGCGGGAGGCTCGTGGTCGTGGAGAACAACTACACGGGGCAGTTCAAGAGGCTCCTGCAGGCTGAGACCTGCATTGAGGTGGATCAGGTGATTTCGCGATACGACGGGCGCCCATTCTCGCCGGAGGATGTACTGGCTGGCCTGAAGGAGGTGCAGTAAGATGGCAGCGACTGTCAAGGACTATGCAAGCTCGGTGAAGCCGACCTGGTGCCCGGGGTGTGGGGACTATGGTATTCATGCCGCGGTGAAGCAGGGCCTGGTGAAGGCTGGACTGGCACCCCATCAGGTGCTCATTGTCAGCGGCATCGGCTGCGGCAGCAAGCTTCCCGATTATACGACAGCCAATGGCTTCATGACGCTGCACGGGCGACCGCTGCCGGTCGCGACCGGGGCCAAGCTGGCGAACCACGGCCTCAAAGTAATCACTGTTCATGGCGACGGCGATTCGATGGGGCTGGGCATGGGGCATTTTATCCACACGGCTCGCCGCAACCTGGATATCGTGGACTTGATCCAGAACAACCAGATCTACGGGCTGACCAAGGGCCAGTACTCGCCGACTAGCGATCCGGGGTTTGTCACCAAGACGTCTCCCGAGGGATCGATCGAGGTGGCTGCTAATCCGGTAGCGCTGGCGCTCACGGCTGGTGGCACCTTTGTGGCACGTGGTTTTGCCGGCGATCCCAAAGGATTGGCTACCCTGATTGCCCAGGCGCTGGAGCATACGGGCTATGCCCTTGTGGACATACTGCAGCCGTGTGTGACCTTTAACCGCAAGAATACGTACGATTGGTACCGAGAGCGGATCTACGATCTGCAGGAGGATGGACACGATACCAGCGACCGGTTTGCTGCACTGCGCAGGGCAGCGGAGTGGGGCGACCGGATCCCGCTGGGCGTGTTCTACCAGACGCGACGGCCCTCCTATGAGGAGCAGCTTCCAGGATTGGAGGAAGGGCCGATCGCGACCCGCGAGCTGAAGGGGTTGACGACTGCCGAGATCGAGCGCTTGCGGGCTGAACTTGGGTAGGACAGGCGGATGACGCCTGTACCAGGCCTGAAGCAGGCCATAATAAACTATCTTTGAAGCGAGAGGAGGTGTCAAGATGCCATACGTTATCACAGAGTTGTGTGCGCGAGACGGGGTATGTGCAGAGGTGTGCCCGGTGGAGTGCATCGTGATGGGCCCAGAAGGGGACCCCGAGTGGGGAATGGCGTACTTTATCGATCCGGATACCTGCATCGATTGTGGTGCGTGCGAGCCCGAGTGCCCTGAGAACGCGATCTTCCCTGACGATGAGGTACCGGAAGAGTATGCGGATTGGACCGCCAAGAACGCTGCCTTCTTCTCCGAAGGCCCGGGATACGACGCTGCCTAGGGCATCGTCGCTAAACGACAGAAAGAACCGGGGGCTGGTGAGATATCACCGGCCCCTTTGGTTTGAACCGCTGCTTGAGCGGACCGATGCATTTAGCATCACCGGCCGGAAGCAGTCTCCGAGAAGTGGTCTTTGCACGCCCGGCTCCGCCGTGACTCTACTCACAAGAGGTTGAACGGATGGTACCTCAGGATCTGATTTCTCTGGTCGAGACAGGATTCGCGCTGCATCTGGATGGCATCCATGGCCGGGCGCACTGGGCTCGGGTGCGGGCCAATGGCCTCCGCCTGACTGAACTGACTGGTGCGAACCAGCGGGTCGTCGAGTTGTTCGCAATTCTGCATGACTCAAAGCGCCTGAACGATGGCCGGGACCCGCAGCATGGAGCAAGGGCGGCTGAATTCGCCCGGGGCCTTCCCGGCTCCCTTGTGGAGCTGTCGGGGGCTGAGTTTGAGATCCTGCACTATGCCTGCGCATACCACACCAGCGGCATGACTGAAGCGGACATCACCGTCCAGACTTGTTGGGATGCTGACAGGCTCGATCTGGGCCGAACTGGCATGATGCCGGACCCGCTACGGCTGTGCACCGACGCTGCCAAGGAAGCGTCCACGATCGAGTGGGCCTATCGCCAGAGTCGCTGGTAGCTACCGGATACTCGTTTTGTCGCTTACTGCGAGCGTCCTCGGGAGGTTGGCTATCGAGTTTCGCTTCACGGCTATCATGAAACGGCCACGGAAAGAGGTCTTTGCTTTCTTTCGCGACGTTGACCAACATGCGGGACAGAAGGGTACCCGGGTGCCGATCTACGACAAGACGACGACGGGTCCAGTTGGAGTAGGGACCCGTTACCGAGAGGTCGTGCAGGTGCTGCCGCTGGTTCGCGGCGAGATGCTGTCAGAGGTCACCTGCTACGAGGAGGGCAAGCGGCTGGAGTACCGGTTCTCGGGCCTGGGGATGGAGGGCGAGCTGGCGTACACATTCGAACCATTTGACGGAGGAACTGGCGTGGTGCAGGAGCAGAGCCTGCATGCGCGGGGCGTGCTGCGGCCCTTTGGTTGGTTAATCGGCAAGATGTTCGCCGCCGTTGCCGGTAACAGGCTGGAGATTATTAAGGCAATGCTGGAGCAGGGTGCTGGGGAGGCGTGCTTTGGCTCGCGAACTGTTCATTGACTCGGACGGTGTGAAGCTGCACGCCATCGACTGGGGTGGCTCGGGGAGAGCTGTGGTGCTACTTGCCGGGCTCGGAGACACAGTTCAGCTCTATCGCGGTTTGGGCACAAGGCTTTCCGGGCAGTACCGGACGCTCGGTCTTACGAGACGCGGGCACGGGCGCTCGGATCAGCCAGATGACGGCTACGATCTCGACACGCTGGTCGAGGATATCCGCCGCTTCTTGGATGTGCTCCAGATCGAGCGATCGACTCTGATTGGACACTCATTCGCAGGGCTCGAAGCGTCTCGTTTTGCCGCGCGCTATCCGCAGCGAGTTGGGGCAGTCGTGTACCTGGATGCGCTCTTCCCCAGGCTCGATCCGGAGCCCGACTTGTCCGGTGACCCGGTTTGGTCTGTGGTTCCAACTAGCGGTCCAGCACCCAGCGATCTGGCGTCGCGGGGAGCATACGTGGCCTACTATCGGCGAGCCCGGCCTGCCTGGGCCAGGATCTGGTGCAAAGCCATAACGGCTGACATCATGGACAGGGTCACCGTCAATGCTGATGGCAGTTTGAACTTCTGCCACGACGATGAGCTCATGGACCACATCTACCAAACGGTATGGCTTTCCCGAGAGCCGGAGTACGCCGATGTCGCCGCTCCTGCATTGGCCATTGTGCCAAACGGGGACTATCATCCCGGCGTCCCTCTGGATGCCGCTGACGAACTGCGGCAGGCCGCAGACGAGTA